>JBKPQD010000349.1:0-3710 GCA_046733915.1 Chloroflexota bacterium | reverse complement strand
CCCCCTCGCATCGATGTTCAGGTTAGGGGCAACTACATTCCAGCCCTCCACTGACTGTCCCGCTGAAACTTGACTAAAATCAGCAGTAATGAAAGCTGGCTGACATGTTGTAGGCGTATTTGTTGGTGTTGGCGTAAACGTGGCGGTTGGAGTGTTGGTCGGTGTATTGGTAGGTGTATTCGTAGCTGCTCTAGTCGGTGTATTAGTGGGCGTATTAGTGGCTGCTCCAGTAGGAGTATTAGTCGGCGTGTTCGTAGCTGTTCTGGTTGGTGTATTCGTTGGGGTATTAGTAGCTGCTCCAGTAGGTGTATTGGTAGGTGTGTTGGTAGCTGTTCTCGTAGGCGTATTTGTGGGCGTGTTCGTAGCTGCCCGGGTTGGTGTATTTGTGGGTGTGTTCGTCGGCGTGTTTGTAGCTGTTCTGGTCGGTGTATTGGTAGGTGTATTTGTAGCTGCTCTCGTGGGCGTGTTGGTAGGTGTGTTCGTTGATGTACTCGTCGCCGTACCCGTTGGAGTATTCGTGGGTGTATTTGTGGACGTCGGTGTGGAAGTCACGGCGGCCGTCTCGGTAGCGGTAGATGTTGGCGGATTGATACAGGACTCGGGCGTATAAATGAAATAGGTCGCCCAATTCCTTCCATCGAACGCGGGACCGGCACCCCATGCAGTCTCACCTGTATTGATAGCAGCATGCGCAGCTATATAAATCTGGCACGTATCCTGAATGAGAGGAACTCGATACGTAAAAGTAGAGGCACAATTGTGATCCCTTTGATAAGGAAACTGACCGGGAATAGGATTTCCATTGGCTTGAGGAATTTCGTCCAGACTGGCGCCTACCGCCAGGTGAGTTTCTTCAAGGCACCAGGAACCGACGGTATTGTATTGTACATAGAGATAAGTACCATCGTCCCAAACCTTAATATCCCCGACATCCGTATGCTGACCCGCAATCAGATCGACTGTGAATGGGTGTGATTCAGTAGCTGCCAAACCCGGAAACGGCATAAGTGCCATGATTGCAACCAACGTAATTGTTAGATAGAAAATTCGTTTCATCTTTCCTCACTTCTAAACTGTTTGAATGTGTCTCTCTATGGCTTAGGAATCCCTTAGCCCTCCTTACAAAAATGCAAAGACGCTATCCCATTATATAGCGAAGTTATCGCAAATACAATAAATCGCTAGCACAAGAAGGTTACACTCTTGTTCTTGAACGCCGGAGTACTACAAGCTGCCGCATTTCTGCCGGTCGAAGGAAGTTACAAAACAGCCCGTGCCTAATGGCACGGGCTGTTTTCCAGCACTGGGGCTATCCTGACTAGATCCGCTTTTACGTAGCGCTCTGGATAAACGCGGCCAGATCCTGTTTCAACTGCCTCAACGAAGGCAGGTGGATATACATCATATGGCCGGCTTCGTAATATTCCATCGTGATGTTTTTGCGAATATTTTCATCCAATCCGAGATGGTCAAAGGTATATTCGGTGGCAAAGTACGGCGTCCCCAGGTCGTAATATCCATTGGCGATAAAGATCTTAAGATATGGATTGAACGTCATTGCCTTGCGCAGGGTCTCCCCCACATTGACATATTGATTCTCGAACTCCGCGTAGGACCAGGGATGCACAAACTCACTCAGAATTTCATACGACAGGTCCGATTCGAACTTCAATTCACTGCGCACATAATCATAAAAACCAGCCGTATAGGGACCCATGACATTGGTGAGCAGCGGATCGTATTCCGCATACTCGTTGACGCCCAACCGATCCTTGCCAATGAAACGGCTATCGAGGCGACCGACCGTCAGCCCGCGCTCGCGCAGCAATTCCTTGAAATAATGGAAAGCATGAATCCGCAGCTTGGATCGTTCGACGAATTGCTTGGATACGCCCGTAAACATTGCCAGCTTGTCAACGATCGTCTCGCGTTCCTCTTTACTGATCCCATCGCCTTTCAGTAACGCTTTGGCATAATCGCCGAGGGCGAATTCCTCCGCTTCCCTGAGCCAGGTTTGCAAAGGCTTGTGAGGTTGGAGCATGTCGTGGTACCAGGCAGTGGCGGTGTAGCCCGGCAGGAAGAGAATATAGGGCAGGTCATTGTTCAGGTTGAAATCGAGCGTGGTGAAGTCAAGTACAGCCGAGATGAGCATGATCCCGTTCAGGTACATCCCATGTCGTTCCTGCAAATACCCTGAAAGCCCGGCCGCGCGGGTCGTGCCATAGCTTTCCCCGATCAGGAATTTTGGCGAGAGCCAGCGATTGGCGCGCGTTGTGTACAAACGGATGAAATCCCCAACCAGTTGGATGTCCTTTTTGAAGCCGTGCCATTCCTTTGGTTTCATTCCTTCGACCGGACGACTGTAGCCCGTGTTCATCGGGTCGATAAAAACAAGGTCGGTCTGGTCGAGCAGAGAATATTCATTATCGGTCAGCTCATACGGGGGCTTGGGCAGGTTGCCATCTTCCTGTAATACCACGCGGCGCGGTCCCAGCACACCGAGATGCAGCCACACGGATGAGGAACCCGGTCCGCCGTTGAACGAGAATGTAAGAGGTCGCTTTGCTTCTCGCACATCGTCAACCTTTGTGTATGCCACGAAGAAGATCTGGGCACGCGGCTTCTCACCCTCCGCTTCCTTCTCGCGATCGGGTGTTTCCTCTTTCAGGACAATGGTCCCCGCTGTGACTGTGTATTTGATTTCCTTGCCATCGATCGTTACGCTATGCTCCGTGACGACCAGATTGTCCTTGGGAACTGGCTTCGCTTCCTTTTTTTCTTCGGTTTTGTTTTCGTCTTTGTCTGCCATGGTGCAAAGCCCTACATTTCGACCAGATCTTCGTTTGCCTCTTCTTCAGGATTCAATTCATAGAAGAGATCGAGTCCCAGGTTCAATCCCTGTGCCACAGCCTGCAGCGCCAGGAAGTAGAATAATCCGATTGCGGGAGCAAAGAACAGGTTGGCGATCGTAATTGGCCACTGAGATAACTGCGTGGGCCACTGCATTTGTCCCTGAATGATGCCGCTGATATCGCCGGCAAAGCTGATCAAATAAAAAACCAGTAAGACCCAGGAAAGGATCTTGGCAACGGAAATGATACGAAAAATGGCGTCTTCATTGGCAAACAAAAGTGATTCGTTCTTATTGGTGTTCATGCTTCTCCTCATCGTTTTCTGTTCAAAGATTACTTGGTTTCAACAAAGGGAAGTGGCAGGGCTGGTATGGTAACTCCGCGGTATCCCGTCATTGTCTCTGCCATGCACAGGGAATTATAAATCGCTTCCTCCGTCGCTTCGATGGCAGATTCGAATAAGGGGGAGACCAAATCATTCGGAACTTCGGGATATGCCCACACTTTGCTGCGACGTTCTGCTGTCCGGCGGACTTCTTCCGCTGTAGAAAAGGCGATGACATAATCACCCGAACCATTGCTCATCGAAGCACCGGTCCGTGCCAGGCCTGACAGGCCGCGAACGGCGAGGCGCTTGAGATTTCGATCAGACAAAGGTGCATCCGTGGCAAGGATGATTATGATCGAGCCATCCGCGGATGGATGATCGAGTTGTTCCCTCAAATAAAATTGACCTAGATTCTTGCCAACAGGAATTCCATCCATTTGCAAAACACCGCCAAAGTTTGTCTGCACGAGAGCGCCGACGGTGTATCCACCAAGCTTTCGCGGCAGGATGCGTGAGCTGGTGCCGATGCC
>JBKPQD010000348.1:0-1931 GCA_046733915.1 Chloroflexota bacterium | reverse complement strand
TCTTGACTTCGATGGAACGACGCCTAGTTGCTGAAGCATGCCTAGCCTGTCGCTGAAGACCCGGCGTTCCACGCTGTTTGTTATTTCAATCTTGACTTAAGCATAGGTCTCTTGTTACACTACACAAAGTATCATAGTTTGTGTAGTATGTGCAGTGATGCTTGAACAAGAGACTATAAATGCCTAATAACGACGAACGCCAGCAACAGATTCTTGATGCAGCCGCAGCTGTCATCATCCGATTGGGATATGACAAGGCAACCATGAGCGATATTGCAGAGGAAGCAGGCGCGAGTCGTAGAACAGTCTACCTGTATTTCAAAGGGAAAGAGGAACTTTTCGAAGCACTCCTCTACCGGGAATATCTGCAATATGCCCAAACCTGGTTGGAGCAGATCGAGGCCAACCCGCGCGGTGGAACGGTTGGGGGCTTTTACCGGGCAACCTTTCACGCCGTGAACCGTCATCCCTTGATTGCTGCTATGTTGCGGCGTGACACGCGCGTGGTCGGCAACTACCTCCGCAAGCGAGACAACCTCTTCACCCAAATGTATTCCGCGGTGAACACATCCGGTTTCTTTCAGGCACTGCAAGCGGCGGGGACGATTCGCCAGGATATCGATGCGGACGTGATCTTACACATTGTCGAAATGCTGTCGTACGGCCAGCTGACCATCGGCGATTTCAAACCGCTTGACCAGTTTCCGCCCTATGATGCGGTCATGGAAGCACTGGCCGATATTATGGATCGCGGCCTGCAGCCGCAAGATGGCAGCAACAGCGATGCGGGAAAGGCCATCCTCCGGCAGATTACCGCGGCGGCACAGGCACAGCTGCAACAGATCAAACTAACACGGGAACGAAGTTCTCAAGGAGCAAACCATGACAACCGATAAGATCCATTTTACAAAAGAAAAAGAAACGATGCTCATGACCTTGAGCGGTCGAGCACTTCAGAGCCAGTGGAAGGATCCCATCTTGCGTGATCCCTGGGCTGAAGAAGCGATGCGCCATATCGATTATGACATCAGCAAACAATTAACGGGAGTGGCGTCATGGAGCATTTGGAAGGATATCGGACCGACCGTCATCGCCACGCGTGCAGCGACCTTTGATCAACTGACGACTCGCTTTCTGGCCGATCACCCGGATGCGGTCGTGCTCCAGGTGGGCTGTGGGATGGACAGCCGCGCTTTCCGAGTCAATCCGCCGGCCAGTGTCCAGTGGTACGACGTGGATTATCCGGACGTAATCGACCTGCGCCGCCAGCTGTTTCCCCAACGGGACTCGTATCACCAGATCGGCGCGCCTCTTGATGATTTGCGCTGGTTGGATGAAGTTCCGCGCGACCGGCCGGGGCTGCTTGTCGCCGAGGGCGTGCTGCACTACCTGAGTGAAACGGAAGTGAAAGCGCTCCTCCATGCGGTGGTCGATCATTTCCCCGGCGGTCAGATGATCTTCGATATCTGCAATTCAATGATTGTGAAAAGAGCCGGCTCGAACGTCGGGGGTACAGGTGCCAGCTACAAGTGGGGCCTGGATGATCCCCAGGACATCAAGCAGCTTGAGCCGAAGCTTGAACTGATCAAGGAATATAGTATGCATGAATTGGTCGGGTTTTCCCGGTTCCCGTTATGGGTGCGGGCGCTGTACCGCATCCAGGATCGCAATCCCACACTGCGCAGGATGGAACGTACGCTCGTCTACCGCTATTAGGACGCAGGTTCATCATCGAGATCCTGAGCAGGGTGAGCAGAGACTTACGAATGAATACAGGCGACTTGTAATGCTGGTCTTCCGTTCGGTTTAAAGGGTGTAGGTTGCAAACTAACTTTTGCACACCTATCCGGAGAGCTTTATCGATTCACTATGTCTATCAATTCCAAGAAAACATCTATTATGCTCGATGCAGGCAACGCCCACCGTGGCCC
>JBKPQD010000347.1:0-3326 GCA_046733915.1 Chloroflexota bacterium | reverse complement strand
TATTAAGTCTCGTGGGCTCGGAGATGTGTATAAGAGACAGCCCAGCGTCAGCGCATACTGGCGCATGGATTCTGGTTCATTGTAGTTTACGAAGCGATTATCGCCGCTCATCAACAGCTTTTCCACTTTGCCCGTTTTATATAACGCGGCAGCAGTTTCGATGCGGTCACGCAGTACCGTGGAAGGCGTTCCGTCTCTTTTGACCTCGGCACCGAAGACAATCGCAATACGCCGGCTGGGTGCCTCCTGTTTCGAAAATATCTCCGGCGATGCCTTTTGCAGGATAATCATTCGAGTGAGAACGATCATCAACATGCCAAACAAACCCAAGCAGGCAGCGAGCCGAAACGTTCGCTTTGTTATCCTTTTAAGCATGGAAACGTTCCAAGGCATCCTTCGAGGCCCATGCAGAGTGGGATTACTGAACAGCCAGCCCATCGCGACCCGACGCAGACCGTCACGCCTTGACCAGGCTTTGCAGGAAACTTAATGTCTCATCCAGCCGGTCGCGGCGATCCAGATGCTCGACCAGGTATTCGCGCGCATTGAGCCCCATTTGACGAACACGCTGCGGATCTCTGGAGAGTTCGAGGATCGTCTTGGCAAGCTGCGCATCATCGCCGGGTTCCACGAACACTCCCCCTTTGGATGTTTCGATTACCTGCCGTATCACTCCGTCGATCACCAGGACCGTGGCACGACCCGCCGCCATATAATCGAAGACCTTATTCGGGTAGGTCGTGCGGAACATCCTGATATTCTGCAGGATCGCCAGGCAAACGTCGGAGGATGCCAGCACGAGTGGCATCTCCTTTTTGGGATGGACTCCGGCGAAAATGACGTTATCCAGCTTCATCCGGCGCGACTCGCGCTCGATGCGGACACGCTCCTTGCCGTCGCCAAACAGCACAAAACGGATCCTTGGCTCCTCGCGCAGGCGGTCGGCCGCCCGCAGGACGGTGTAAATATCGTTCGCCGCTCCCAACGCGCCCGCGTAGACGACGATGAACTTGTCCTCCAGACCCAGTTGTTTGCGAATGATCGAGCCATCTACCTTCGGGTTGAACATGTCTACGTCGGTACCGTAGGGAATAAAGGTAACTTTCTTTTCGGGGATGCTTTTATCCAGTATATAGAGCTTATACGCGGGGGAATTGACCAGAATGTGCGTGGCGCGTGCATACAGGAATATCTCCAGCCAGCGTGCCAGGCCAATAATGATCGGATTGGTTAGAACCCTCATATCCACGGCGAACTCCGGCCAGAGGTCACGAACCTCGAGCAGGAACGGCTTTCGTTTGATCAAGGCGACGGTCCAGGCGGAGGCGGCTTGGAAGATCGGCGGCGTGGTGCCCATCACCAGGTCCACGTCTTTGACCTTAAGAGCGGTCCACACCGAGCTAAACATAAAACTAAAAAACGAAATAATGCGCCAAAAATAACTACGGTGCAGCGACGGGTAGATATAAGTGCGCAACACCCGCACACCATCAATCCTTTGTTCGGAATAGATGCCCTGCCGTTTTACGGTGCGCTGCCCCGTCTGGTAGTTCAAATCGCTTGCCACGATCACCACTTCGTGCCCGCGCGCACGTAAAAATTGCGCCATCTCAAAATGGCGCGTGTGGCCGGGTTCGTCCGGCGAAACAAAAGATTGATTGATCAACAGGATTCTCATCGACGTGGGTGCCCTTGTTACGGCGTGATTATATTATGGATTAATGAGCAGGAAGAGCCGCTTCAGGCGACGCCGTGGGCTACTCCGAAACAAGGACTATTCCTATAGCCTAGGCGTTAAGTCTGTCAGAATCTATCATGTCTGGCTAACACTTTCGCAAGGACGCTTGTCTGAGAGTCTTTGAGAGTCCCGCCAGATAGAATTATCCTTGCAGAAAGGAATTGACTTATGGAAATCCCACGACACTGGAGACTCAAGAAACAACGCTATGGGCTGGTTGGCGAGGTATGCCCCCACTGCGATTACAAGATCTTCCCCCCACGCGATGTCTGCCCGAACTGCGGCGACGAAGCAAAGGAACTCTATACATTTAGTGGCAAAGGTGAAGTATATTCCTACACCACGGTTTATGAAGCCCCGAGCGGCTTCGATAGTACGGCTCCGTACACGGTTGCCCTAGTCAAGCTGGACGAAGGTCCGATGGTGACCGCGCAGTTGACCGATGTGGATAACAACGCTGTCGAGATCGGTATGCCGGTTGAGATGGTTACCCGCAAGATGCGAAACGACGGCGACGAGCGGGGATTGATTATCTACGGGTATAAGTTCCGACCTTTATTCCAAAACTAGTCCAAATGATCAAGTAACAGGCGGAAGGCCCTGGGCATCCGCCTGTTTGTGTTTAATAAGCCAATGCTTGGAAGTACGGCTGTGATTGCCAGACTTCAGTGCGCTCCTTGGTCAGCTATAATTGCATCGCGCCGCAAAAGGTTCGTATCCTCTCAGTACGGCGATCTCGCGTTGAAGAGTAGAAATCACAGACGGCTTGGAACCTGCGTAGTCCAATAAATAATCTGCTGGCATTAAACGTAGAGCATATGCCGATAGGATTAGGCTGGATGGCGCATAATTCAAAATGTTTCAAAGAGATAGTAGAAGACCAATCAACTTATGCAAAATCGTGCACTTCTCTCGTCCTCATCTAAGCGTGAGTTTAGCGTCGCCAACGAATATGTTTATAACCACTCTGGTCCCGTGCGTTGGATCATTTCTCACCTTCTCCGCTATCCACATTTACTTATTAGCTTTCTTATAGCTGGCACGTTGACCAACGTGCTTTTTTCTGCAGTTCCACGGCTTACAGGTTTGGTGTTTGACGAGGTGCTACGACCTGCGCCAAGTTCCAGCCGATTGCTCTCGATCGCGCTGTTAATCCTCGGCATGGTGATCCTGCGTGGGCTGCTAGATATGACAAATGCCTGGTCCGTGGAAACGCTTGGTCAGCGTCTGGAGCGGGACGCGCGCGATGAACTGTATATCAGCTTGTTAGGAAAAAGCCAAACATTTCACAACCGACAACGGGTAGGCGACATTATGGCACGGGCGACCAATGATGTGCGTCAACTGAACCCGATGATGAACCCGGGCGTTTCCCTGATCACCGAGTCTGTGATCGGACTCATCGCACCTCTTGCGTTCATTGCCTTCTTACGTCCCGAGCTACTTGTGGCACCCGTTCTTTTTATGATCGCCTATGTCTTTGCTTTGCGGCACTATGTTAAACGGCTCAACCCGGTGATGAGCGACCAGCGTTGGCGTTTCGGAGAAATGAACGCCGGCTTGACCGAAACAATCACAGGTATTCAGG
>JBKPQD010000346.1:0-2099 GCA_046733915.1 Chloroflexota bacterium | reverse complement strand
GGAACATCGCTGAACGACCAATCGGAAACACGCGCAATCAAAGCGGCGTTCGGGGAAAAGGCATATCAAGTGCCGGTTTCCTCAACTAAATCCATGACGGGTCACATGATGGGCGCTACCGGGGCATTGGAGGCAATCTTCTGTACGCAGGTCGTACGCGAGGGCATTCTTCCGCCTACCATCCACTACCAAACACCCGATCCAGAATGCGACCTCGATTACATTCCGAATCAGGCGCGCGAGAAGAAAGTAAATCTGGCGATCAGTAATGCTTTCGGTTTTGGCGGTCATAATGCCGTGCTGGCAATCCGGAAATATGCATGATACAACTTGATCCAGGCATTAAGACTCTGCCGGCATGGAAAATCTGCTTGTGAATTCATGAAATGCATGCTATAATCCGCCGTCGCTCAAAAACCGACATAATCACAGCGTAAGGACGAAAGACAATGGCAGATATTATCAAGGCTCTCGAAGCCAAACCGAATGAAAAAGTACCCCAGCTTGCTCCGGGTGACTCCGTCAGCGTACACGTCAAGATTAAGGAAGGCGACCGCGAGCGCATCCAGGAATTCAAAGGCACTATTATCCGCCTGCGCAAAGGTGGTAATGACGCGAATATTACCGTTCGCCGGATGGCTTCCAATGGCATTGGCGTCGAGCGCACATTCCTGCTCCGCTCTCCGCGTTTGGATAAGGTTGTAGTCGAGCGCCATGGTCAGGTGCGCCGTGCTCAGCTTTACTTCATGCGCAGCCGCACGGGAAAATCCGCCCGCCTTAAACAAAAATTCGACTAATACTGGATTTGTAGACCCTAAGGGTTTTGCCCTTAGGGTCTTTTTTGTTTTACAATTACACACATGAAACCCTTAATCGGAATCACCACTACTCAATCCACCAATTCTTATGGTCAGCCCACCGTCTTATTGCAACAGTCCTACATTCGCGCCATCATGCAGGCTGGCGGCGTACCCGTGTTAATCCCATCCATGATTGCGAGTGATGGATGGGAGGCAGTCTATGCTCGTTTAGATGGAATCCTCTTTTCCGGCGGCGGGGATATCGCCCTGGATCATTTTATTGGAGAACCGCATCCCCGCATCGATGACGTTGAACCGGACCGCGACGCCGTTGAACTACAGATGATCCATACCGCCGCTTTGGACGGCAAACCCTTTCTTGGAATCTGCCGCGGATGCCAGGTACTCAACGTTGCCCTCGGTGGGACTTTGTACACGCACCTAGCTGATCAATTGCCCGGTGCCCTCGATCATAGTTACCCTGGCAACAGGCGCACGGTGCTTGTTCACGAGGTGAAAATCGAAGAAGGAACGCGCGTAGCTGAGATTTATGGTGAGCCGATCATCAGAGTCAACAGCCTGCACCATCAGGGGCTCAAGGATATTGCTCCCCCGCTTCGCATTGCCGGCTATGCTCCTGATGGACTCGTGGAAGCGGTGGAGCTGCCTGACCACCCCTTCGGCCTTGCCGTTCAATGGCATCCCGAATGGCTGACCGATCAAGAGTCCACGAGGAATTTGTTTAAAAAGTTTGTGGAAGCGGCAGAAGGCTAATATTCAAACTTTCACTCATCGATTTTTCCAGCTCATATTCCGATTCAATAACTCATCTTCCCAGCAAGAATCGTACATGTGCGCGGGACAGATGATAGATCGTTCCCCCAAATAATCCACCTGTAACAGCTAATAAAAAGCGAACAACGCTGGCACCCTGCCCGCTTTGAAAGCCGCTAAGAATCTCTAAGGTAAAGGCTACACAGCTTATAAAGACGAATATACGGGGAAGATCTTGCGACAGAGCTAGTTCCAAACGCCCACGCCATTCGGCGATAAGATACCCTATAACGGTAAAGGCAGCCAGATATTCGAGGCGCGGATATAAGGCGAATAAGCTTTTTTCGCTAATCCGATTGGTAAAACCGAAGAAAACCTGCCAGGTGCCCAGGGAATGGAATGGAAAACCAAGAGTCAATAGTGCCACATAGAGTCCAAATATGGGAACCAGGCGCTTGAGTGTATTCCGTTCGAAACGCCGGTCTCGGATGGATGGGCGAAGTCGAGTCAGGATTGCAGTAAATA
>JBKPQD010000345.1:0-3342 GCA_046733915.1 Chloroflexota bacterium | reverse complement strand
ATCGAATGCGGCTGCTCAGGGTGGCTTCAATATGACGGCGGATATGAAGGTTGCGTTCTTCTTCGCCCTCTTCGCCTTTACCGTCATTTTCGTGGACCTGTTCTGGAATCGAGTCCGTCTTGGCGATCTGGAGAACAGGGTCGAACAGTTGAAATTAAAAGTTACGATGTAAAGGGAGTCCAAATGTATCTTCAAGAAGTTACCCCTAACACTTCAGGCTACATGATCGCCGGATATGTGATCGCATTCGTCTTAATGGGACTTTACGTCGCCAGTATGTACCTGCGCAGTCGAAACCTCAAACGAGATATGACCATGCTTGAGGAAATGGACAAGCCCGCCCCTCCGGTTCAAAAGCAGAGTATGGGTAAGCAGGCAACCAGGCTCACGGCAGAAAGTGTAACCAAGACGCCCACGAAAAAATAGGGCAAACGAAGGAGAGTCCGCTATAATGTGATAGCGGACTTTTTAATGCAACGAGTGCATAGGACTTGGCATCAGTGGTGGAAATGGCTCATTATGCTGAGCCTATTTTTTGTCAGCGCGGGATTCGGCCTTGCATCTCCGTCCCAAGGCGCTGCTGCGCCTGCCCAAAATCCTCCCGGTCCCGACCGCTATTCCGTTACCACCGTCGATTACACAAAATATTTCTGGTGGTTGATCCGCTGGGGAGAAAATGACCACGAGTGCGAGATCGAAGTTGACCACGAAGGCTTGCCCACGCCTGGCGATATCTACGTTGACTGCGGTCAAGAGATTTACGACGAATGGATAACACAGAAGCCTTGTCTGGAAGCGGATGTGAAGCTCTGCAAGGGGTTTTATCTTGTCCAGATGGGGAGTGAGCCCGCGCAAAAACAAGTTTCAACGAAATTACCTCCTCCGATCGTCCAGGTCTCTTTGGAAAATTGCCGGCCCGTATATTCCTCCTCGACCAGTATCTGCGAATTTGAGCCAATTCTCGTACTGACAGGTATAGAACCGTTGCCCGATTATCAGATCATCGGGATCGAAGGTTTATATGCAGGACAATCATTCGCCTGCGAAGCGGTTTGTCGTCTGCAACTGCCGGTCACCGGCGAACCCGGATTCACCCTCCAATTCTGGGCATATTCCAGCTATGGCGACAGTAGCGAGGTCTTCGACGCACAGATCCGCGTGGCGCAATCCAATGCCGGCGACCCCGATCACGTCTACTGGTATGTGGACGTGTTGAGCAGTCAATGGATTGGCGTGCCCGTAGCAAGCTGCGTGCAGGCGTGGGGTTCGTTGCCCCCGGTCGGCGGTCCACCACCATGGTTGAGCACACCGCCCAACGCGCAGGAATTGGATACAGACGTCCCCTTTAATTATCTGGCTGCCCAGTTGATCCGCCAGCGCGTCGTCGATGCAAGCTCCTGCCCGGATGGCGGCTTAATGCCCGACGGCAGTGCCTCTAACTGCGGCATGCAAGTCGCCCGCGACGCAGTGCACACCTGGCAAAACCAGTTCGACGAGCTCATTTTAAGCGTTGCCCGCGACACAGGTGTGCCCGCTCGCTTATTGAAGAACCTGTTTGCAATCGAGAGCCAATTCTGGCCCGGTGCGCGACCCAAATCGGACATTGGACTTGGTCAGCTCACGGAACAGGGTGCGGATACTACCCTGTTATGGAACCCGCCGTTCTTCTATCAATTCTGCCCGCTGGTGATGGACTCGTCAGAATGCAGTAAAGGTTATCTGCATCTCACCGATGAGCAGCAGCAATATGTACGGCTGTCTTTGATCGATGCGGTCAATGCGACGTGTGAGGACTGTCCGCTGGGAATCAATCTCGACCGCGCCAATTTCAGCATCGGTGTGTTCGCCCACACCATGCTTGCGAACTGCGAGCAAGCCGGCCAACAAGTGGAAAATGTAACCGGTGATCTGGCGGGCAAGTCTGCCAGCTATGAAGATCTATGGAAATTCACACTCGTCAACTACAACGCCGGTCCTGGATGCTTAGGAGATGCACTTACGATCACGGAAGGCGAAGACCTGGCATTAACCTGGGAAAACGTGGCCCCTCATCTCGCTCCGGCCTGTCAGGGTGCGATCAATTACGTGGAAGCAATTAGCAAATAGAGCTTGGCAAGATTATCAATCCAAAAAAAGCGGAGGCACAGCCTTCGCTTTTCTTTTCTGTGCTAAACTAAATGACAATTTGATTTACGGAGGCTTCATGCTTTCACCAATCGAAAAGATCCTTTTTGCACTTGCCGTTCTGGTTTCACTCTATTTCACCTATCGCGGTGTCATGCGAATCATCGGTCACATTTCGAGCGGGCAGGGCAAGCCGAACTGGGGTGTGATTTGGAAGCGGATTGGCAAGCTGATCGTCAAAGTCGGGTTATTCCAACCAGTCTTTCGTCTTCGCCTGGGCGCCAGCATACTGCACGCCATGATCGGCTGGGGCTTTCTAACATTTTTACTTATTAATCTTGCCGATCTCATTTATGCTTACACAGGGTTCAAACTTCTTGAGCACATGGGGCTATTTGGGAACGCCTATCGCTGGATTGCGGATATAGCGGGTGTAGCAATCCTGGTCGGAATCGTCGGGATGGTGATTCGGCGCTTTATCATCCGACCGAAGAATCTGGATCCGTACCAATCGACTCATCTGCTTCCGAAAGCACGCTCGGGTATCCAGCGAGACTCAGCGATCGTTGCAGCGTTCGTCTTTACGCACAATGCGGCGCGTTTACTGGGAGAGTCCTTTTACGTCGGTGCTGCCGGGAGCCCCGACAGATGGCAACCGTTCATTTCGGCGGTCGGCGGCTTATGGTCCGGTGTGGACCCGCAAACTCTGCTCGTGGCTGAACGGCTCATGTTCTGGATATCCATTGGCGCGGTGGTCGCTTTTCTTCCTTACTTCCCTATCTCAAAACACATCCACCTCTTCTTTGCACCGATCAATTATGCATTGAAACCGGAGCGCAAATCCATTGGGCAGCTGAATTACATCAACATGGACGATCCATCCATCGAGCAATTCGGCGCGGCGACAATGAAGGATCTGCCCTGGGAGCAGGTCATGGACGCGTACGCCTGTATTATGTGTTTCCGCTGTCAGGAAATGTGCCCCGCCTACGCCACCGGCAAGATCCTCTCCCCGGCCGCTTTGGAGATCAACAAGCGCTATCATCTCAATTCCGGCGGCTCGATGGATGTGCCAATGCTCGATCTGATTCCTGCGGAGGCAGTTTGGGCGTGCACAGCCTGCGGCCAGTGCGTGGATATTTGTCCGGTGGGCAATGAACCGATGCGCGACATCATGGAGATCCGCCGTAACCTGACGCTGATGGAAAACAATTTTCC
>JBKPQD010000344.1:0-8177 GCA_046733915.1 Chloroflexota bacterium | reverse complement strand
GGATACGATGGTGATCGTGACAACTTTCCAATCAAAGCGAATTTTTTCACCGAGTAAATATTTCATAACTGGTTGGGTAGGGTCCACCTACTGGGTCGTCCTTATTTCTTAATAAGGAAAATAAGACTGATTTCCATTCGGTCCGAGTAATTGCGAAATTTTATCCGCATCACGATGAAGTTCAATCCCCCAGTTGATGAAAAGTAAAAACACAACAAGCACCGCGAGCATGACCACTGTTTTTCCGATGGGCGATTCGTTCCAACGCCCTACGAGTGGAGTCAGTCCATTAACCCAGACTTGGGCGGCCAGAATTGCGAAATAGGGAATGAGTGCAAGATGAAAGCGGTCTTCGGAGAGAATCAATATGTGCGGAAGAATATAGCCGATGAACAACAGCAGCAACAGAATATGGTCTGGTCTCCATTGCAGGTACGAGAGGCCGAGCGCAGCCGAGGTGGAAACAAATACAAACGGTAAAAGCAAGATCGCGGCAATGCTTAATAACCAAGGCCGGGGAATATAGCCAAGGAGATTATTTCCATAGAAATACATCAGCACCCGTTTCTCCAGCCCAAAGAAAAAGCCGAGACGATTGACTGCCAGCGGGACGAATCTTTCGGGCTGCGCCTTGATAAATCCGATTGCTTTTTCCGTCCCAATTCGATCGCGTTCCGCATCATCGAGGATGCTCAAAAGATCCAGCGAAGGACCGAAAACAAATGAGCCGTTTCCCTTGGGATGATAGCCAAGATAAAGGTTATAGCCCATCGAAGTTTCGATGCCGGTCAGTTTATGGTGGAGTATGGAATTGCGAATGATCCAGGGAAGGATAGTTGCTGTAAAAGCCAAAAACAGAAGAACCGCGCCACGTTTTCTTTTCAAAATAAACCAAGTCCATAAAATGGCAAGTCCCGCAAACGGCAAAATTACCGAACGTGTGAGCGCGGTTAAACCTAGAAACAAGCCGGAAAGTAAAAAATAGGAAGCGGTTGGTATTTCAATGGCCAGCAGGAGAAAAAGGAAGGAAGTAAGCAGCAAAACGAAAAAGGGATTTTCAGTGCCAAGGCCAAGAGGATAGATCAAAAGCATGGGGTACGCAGCGACAATCCATGCGGCGATACGGGCGGATCGCTCCGCTGACCCCTCACCGGAACGGCAAGTGGCAAAAAGCATCTGAGCCACCCAGTAGGTTAACGGCGCCAGTGGTGCACCTAGAAAAACAGCCTGCGCGAGACGGGCGGCAAAGAACCGCGAGAAGCCGGACCCGCTGAAAAAATATACGATTGCAAGAAACGTGGGATATAACGGGGCGCGGAACGAAGTGGGAATGCCACGGGCGGGATCATATTCCTTCACAGACGAAAGATCAAAGTCCACGAAGGGCGCGAGCTGATTCAGGTCCTGTTGTGCGTACCATCGGAACCCATTGCCCAAAGCTAGGCTGCGCGCCAGCATATCATATTGAAACATGTCGTCGAGTCCGATCCCCAGTCCGCGTGTTGCAATGACAGGGATCAGGCGCAGGAGGAGTGCGACGATGAAAACCCGAAATGCAAATGACTTATTGCCGCTCCCGTTACGAATAGCCACGCTTTGCATAGGCTTTGCAGGTTGAAATTGATGTTTTAGGTTCAATTAATTATGCGGCACCTTATAAACACAAACACGGATTGCGCTGATTTTACATTCATCCTCACAATCCGTGTTTTGTGTTTGAGTCGTACTATGCGGAGGCAGCAGGAATCTTGGCTTTGAGCGCTTCGATGCGGCGTGCGAGATACGGCATGAAGTAGCCGTCATATCTATCCCATAATTCGGTACGTGACCAATCGGTGCCTTTCACCTGTCCGCGGCAATGCTCGCTGCCGCAATAGCAGTCAAATTCATCATACTTTGATCCGTCGCACATGGCATAGTCGAAGGTGATCTCTTCCCCGGCGGTAATGTCGCGCATGGCAACCAAGCCAATCTGTCCGGTGAAACCAGAGTTCGGCTCACAGGAGTGATTGAAACAATCGGAAGGCTCCAGAGGAAAAGGCGTTTCTAAATAGAAGCCTTCCTCTACCTGAAGAATGCGCTGTGTGAAATACTGCATATTCGGGTCGAGCTCGTCTGCAGATACGATGCGTCCACCCCAGAGGCAAATTAACTCGCCTTTCTTAATCGGCTCGCGGGCAAAAACGCCGCATCCGCCTTTTTCTTCGAACTCGCCCGAGTCACATTTCGGGTTTAGATAGGAATAATATTGACCGGTCATTCTTTCCTTTCGTTTTGGTGAAGGCATTTCGCCCAGGATAATCTTTGGCGTGAACCACCAAAGCGACAACATAAGTGAGATTCTTGCAAACAAAAACAGCCAAAGCACAACAGCTCTGAACCACTGTGTTGACTGCAAATGTTTAAGCAGTCCCGCCGCCTCACCACGTCTGAGGTGGAGGGCGGCGGAAGCCAGATTTTATTCGTGGCGTAGATTAGAAAGCGGGCACCAGTATCTCTTCATTCACACTCGTACCGCAACAATGTTGGCTTACGAACCGATCGTTGCGAGACAAGGGTTAAAAATTATCGAGCCTATCAACTACATGTAATTGCGTCAATCGTGCGATTCGCTCAACAGGAATCTGCTTGAAAAGTGAACGCAATTGTAACGGGTAACCGCGTGATGTCAATCTTTTTGGGTTAAGAATTTCTATGCGTTTTAGGTACATCGATATGGGGAAGGGAGTCGCCCGTCCCTATCAATTCATTTCGATCCACCTTCCGAATCTGAATTTTGAGCTGAGATTCTCTGGGCAAAGAAAATCGGTAGGAAGGTAATCAGAATCACGATGGTTGCCACGACGTTTGTGAGAGGTCGATCGCGTGGTCGGACAAGCTGACTGAAGATCCAAATCGGCAGGGTCGATTGCTGTCCCGCAGTAAAAGTCGTGACGATTACTTCATCGAACGAGAGGGCAAAAGCAAGCATGCCGCCCGCAAGCAGCGCGGTGCCGATATTTGGCAAAATAACATAGCGAAATGTCTGGAAGGAATTCGCGCCCAGATCCATCGATGCTTCGATCTGCGAGCCCGACATGCGCCGAAAACGCGCCAGCACATTGTTGTACACGACGACTACACAAAATGTTGCGTGACCGATCACGATCGTCCAGTAGGAAAAGGGAATATTCAACGTGCCCAGTGCCGAACGAAGCGCGATGCCAGTCACAATGCCTGGCAGAGCGAGAGGCAGAATAAGCAAAAACGAGATCGATTCCTTGCCAAAAAAGTTACCGCGATACACAGCCGCGGCAGCCAGCGTACCCAGAATCAGCGCGGCAAGAGTCGCTAGAGTTGCGACCTGCACAGACAGTCGGATCGCCGCCCAAAGGTCTGCACGGTGCAGCGCTTCCCCGAACCATTTCGTTGTCAAACCAGGCAGTGGAAATGTGTAGGTGCGCTCATCGGTGGTAAAGGAATACAGAAAGATGATCAATAAGGGCACATGCAGAAACAACAGACCTGCAATCGCGCTCAGAGTTAATCCAAGCGGAGCTTTTTCGCTATAAGATTTTTTAGAGCGCATCGAACGCTCCTAGCTTGCGGGCAATCAACAGATATACAATCATAATGGCGACGGGTCCCATCGTCATCGCGGCTGCCAAGGGAATATTTCCCGCCGTACCTTGGTACGAATAAACCGCCTGCCCGATAAAAAATTTGGAATTGCCAAGAATCTGTGGGACGATGAAATCACCAAGCGTTAGGGAGAATGTAAAGATGGATCCCGCCACCACGCCCGGAAAGGACAGGGGCAGAATCACATTTCGGAAGGTCTGCGCGGCGTTGGCGCCGAGATCGCTGGATGCCTCCAGCAACGATTTTGGCACGCGCTCCAAGGCGGTTTGAATCGGCACGATCATATACGGCAGCCAGATATAACAAAAAGCCAGGAACATGCCGAGCGGCGAAAGCGAAAGCGACGATCCGCCGATACCCGGAAGGGACAGCAATCCATTCAGAACCGGTTGCAGACCGAATAAATTAAAGAACCAGGAAATAATGCCTTCTTTGGCGAGGATGAGCTTCCAGGCGTAGACGCGCACCAGATAGCTGGACCACAAGGGGAGGGTGACAGCAATGTATAAATACGTCTTCGCTTTGGGAGAGGCGTAACGTGCAATGTAGTATGCGAGCGGAAAGGCGATGAGCGCATCCGCAATGGTGACCACGGCTGCCATACTCGCCGTGCGACCGAAAATCCCCAGGTTGGTTGGATTGAAAAGCTCGGCATATGTGCGTAATGTAAATTGCCGTACCACTAAGCCCGTGAACTCCTCCAAATAAAAGAAACTATTAATGAGCAATGCAAATAAAGAGCCGAGATAGACGACCAGCATGTAGATCATCGGAGGACCGAGCAGAAGCGCCAGAATTAACTTTGGTCTTCGATAGAGATACGTCGAAGCGCGGTTCAGCATCCTAGCCTCCTACTCGGCTGACGTGATCTTTCTGCCAGGACAAGCAAACCCGTTGTCCCTTGGCAGACAGCACATCCATGGACGTGCTTTTCAAGTTCTGCTCGATGACGACCAGATCATTTCCGCCTTCAATCTCGACCAGGTAACGTGTGAACAAGCCGAGATAAAACACATCGCGAATCACACCCTCGATGGAGAACATATCCTGATTTACTTTTACATTGGGGGAGTCAAGATGAATCTTTTCGGGTCGTATCGAGAACATCTGCTCAGAACCGGTGATCCGTTTGGCGACCTCACCGCTAATCAGATTCGACGTACCGACAAATCCCGCGACAAATGGGGAAGCCGGTCGCTCATAGACTTCGGCGGGTGTGCCCACCTGTTCAATCTTTCCCTCATTGAAGACAGCGATCCGGTCACTCATCGTCAATGCTTCCTCTTGGTCGTGCGTGACGAAGATGAACGTGATCCCAACGCGCTTTTGAATGGCTTTGAGCTCTACTTGCATCTGCTGGCGCAGCTTCAGGTCGAGCGCGCCGAGAGGCTCGTCAAGCAGAAGAACCTTGGGATGATTGATCAAGGCGCGGGCAAGCGCGACGCGCTGGCGCTGTCCGCCGGAAAGCTGCGACGGTTTGCGATGTCCAAACCCTGGCAGCCGGACGAGATCGAGCATTTGATCCACCTGCTTGTAGCGTTCCGTTTTCGAAACACCGTTGATCATTAATCCATAAGCGATATTGTCCTGCACGGTCATGTGAGGAAACAAAGCATAGTCTTGAAACACTGTGTTGACATTTCGCTCGTACGGCGGCAAATCGGAGACATCCTGTCCATACAAAAAGATATTCCCGCTCGTTGGTCGGTCGAAGCCGGCGATCATGCGCAGGCAGGTTGTCTTTCCCGACCCTGATGGTCCCAGCATGGAAAAAAATTCGCCATCCCGGATCTCGAGATCGGCATGGTCCACTGCTTTTACATCCCCAAAATGGCGACTTACATTATCGAAACGAATCGCAGCCTCAGTCATGCAGCAATGACTCCTGCCCCCTCCCCACCCATTTCCATGCATGGAATGGGCGGGGTGCCTGTTAAGGCGGAGGGGGTTTACGTTCTCTTGTAAATTTACTGACCGCTAATAATCCCTACGTAGGATTCCACCCACTTGCTGTACGGAATGCAGCCACCTTTTCCATCACTGCACTCGGCAGTTGGCGTGCGCCAAAACCAAATCTTGTCGAAGTTATCGAACCCGTTCGTGGCACAGCCGGTGTCCGTGAGAAGCTCATTGCCCTTGCATGCCGCGGGCACGGCGGGCACGGAACCAAACCACGACGCAAGATCGCCCTGAAGCTTTGGATTTAAGGACCATTCCAGCCACTTATATGCACAGTTGGGGTGGGGAGCATCTACGTGCATCATCGTCGTGTCTGCCCAGCCGGTAGCGCCTTCTGAAGGGATCACCGAAGAGACGGGTACACCTTCCATAAAGTTGACCTGGAACGGCCAGGAACCCGAAGCAACCACGCCTTCATTCTTGAAATCATCCATCTGGACATAGGCATCATGCCAGTAGCGATTGATCAGCGGACGCTGTTCTTTGAGCAACGCGACGACGGCGTCAAATTGCTTTTGATTTAGATCGTATGGATTCTCGATGCCCAGGTCGGGGTTGTGCGCTTTCAAATACAGCGCAGCATCCGCCAGGTAAATGGGACCATCGTAGGCTTGCACGCGTCCCTTATTCGATTTGCCATCGGGCAATGTCATTTCCTTGAATGTCACATCCCACGAAGTGGGCGCTTGCGGGAAGACGTCTGTGTTATACATCAACACGTTTGGACCCCACTGATAGGGCACGCCGTAATGGGTGCCATTGACCGTGTGCCAGGGAGCATTCTGTAAGCGCTCATCCACGTTTTTCCAGGAGGGGATCAGCTTAATGTTGATCGGCTGGACTTTTCCGGCGGCGATCAAGCGGTTGGACGCGTCGCCCGAAGCCGTCACGAGATCAAATCCGCCCTGATTCATTAGCGTTACCATTTCATCGGATGTCGCCGCGACCTTATTCGTCACCTTGCACTGCGTCTGATTCTCGAACTCTGTCACCCAATCGTAAGCAGGATCGGATTCCCCTCGCTCGATATAACCAGCCCACGAAATAATTGAAACTTCCCCCTCTCCATCACCGATCGACGTTTTCATGTTGCCGGTGGGGGCGGTTCCGGCGCAAGCCGAAAGCGCTATGCTTGCCATCGCAAGCAACGAAACAAGTACAAACCACTTCGACTTCATAATTCTCTCTCTCCTTGGGAAATTTAGTTGGTCGAAAAATAGGCCGAACAAGTTGTGTACTGACTTTGCAACAGACCACCTCCTTAATCTACGATGACCGTACACGGATTGCTTACGACTTACGCAACCTAATTATATGAAATTAGAAGGTGTAGTGCAAAGGGAATTTTCCGATAGGGACAAATTTGGCTTGCTTATCACCCGGATTCCATACCAACCTCAGCCAGTTTGCGGTAACTCTCCTGCCAGCAACAATACAGCTGTGTTTAAAGCAGATTCAAATCGCAGGCGATCGAGTCATTGGATGGACACAATCATGATCCCGAGCCGCCTGTCAGAGGCACATAGGTAGAACGATACGATTGGAGATTTCTCCAGGCCCCCGCTCGTGGGAAATTCCGCGCTTTTTAGCCGCTTGATGCCAACATCACCAGGGTGCGGAACCCACGATAAGCTGATTCCATTTCCTGTACCGAGAAGGTGACACGCGTCCCCTCGCGTTGCGTGCCGGGCATCTTACAGGCGCGATCCGCCATATCGGAGGTGAAAAATTCAACCGTAACGCGAATAGGCGTATCTAAAACAAAGGGATCATTGACGTCGCCAGCGGCGAGCCGTTCAATGGCGCGGCAGGCAGCTTCGTAGATCAGTTCGTGTGCTACCTGAGGTGACAGGCACTCCGCAGAGAAGCGCCCGCTTGCCTGTTTCACAACAGCCATCTCCACATTCCCCAACAGCTCGCTCATTTGCGCGCATGCCGTTTGGTCGCCGGAAACCATGATGACTGGCGTGCCGAAGTGACCGGCGACCGCTGCATTGAGTCCATACTCGCCCGTCAGCATATCGTTCAGCCAAACGTTGGCGACGGTCCGCGAAGACCAGGTGTGGTCCAGGATCGCGTGCGCCGAGCCATTGCGGGCGTGATAGCCAACAAAGAAGACTGCGTCTACGCTTTCATCAATCCCTTCCATCATTGAAAACGGCGAGGGTGATCCGGTATTCAGCTTGGCGCGCGCGTCCAGCTCTTCGATCAAAATATTCGAGCCGTTCCAATGCCCATCTGCCACGATGACCTCATCCGCGCCCGCTTCGTAAGCGCCGCGAACGGCCGCATTGACATCCTGTGTCATCAGCTTGCGAAAGCGCGCATATTCCGCATGCCCGGGTGTGACCTGGTCCCAGGTCGTCACGCCGGTAATACCTTCCATATCGACAGCGATCAATATTTTCATGATGCTTCTCCTTCCAGTCTCACGTTTCGTTCGTCCTCAAGTGAAGTGCCATTGGCAATCTGTTTTTCGACAAGCTTACCGATGACCGGATAATGATAATTATCGCCTTTCAGCACGCGGTATCCTGCCCATTGCCCAAGAATATGAAATAAGGGAACGACCAAGAAGATGCCAGTGGCAAATAAGG
>JBKPQD010000343.1:0-7343 GCA_046733915.1 Chloroflexota bacterium | reverse complement strand
GCCTGATCCGGATCGTAAGGATAAGGAGTCAGGCTGGTATTATTCCAGGAAGAGTTCGGCCAGAGGGTAGCAATGAACGCCTTCTCATCCTCTTTCAGGTAGTTCTTGATGAAGGATAAGCGGTCGATGCCGAGCGCAATTGCCTTACGAACGTTCACATCTTGGAACGGGCAGAAGCCTGCCACATCGCTCTTGCCTTGTCCATCGGTGCCTTCAGTCGTACCCAGGTTGAAGAACAGGTGCTCGAAGTCAGGAGAGGGGTCAACGCGCAGGTGGATGCCATTGGGCTCCATCGCCGAGACGGCTTCAATATCGGACTCAGCGAGGTTGACCATCAAATCCACGTCGCCAGCCTGCAACGCTGCAAGACCTGCTTCGGGGTCAGGCACAAACTTGATCTGGATCGCATCGAGCTTAGGCTTATCACCAAAGTAATTGGGGTTAGCAACCAGAGTCATATGATCGCCAGCCACCCATTCCTTAATCGCGAACGGACCACCCGCCCAGGTTGGAGTATGGACCTGTGGATCCTTCTCGAGGCCGGTTTTCCCTTCGAAGATGTGCGCCGGCAGGATGCTGCCGCTGCCATTATTCGGACCGAGGTCTAACAACACCGGCCAGGCAGGGTAGATGCCATCGAAATGGAGAACAGCCGTTTGATCATCTGGGGTATCAATGCTTGTGACATGGGCCCAATCGGATCGACTGATCGGGGCATTGGCCTCGTCCATAATCGCTTTCCAAGTAAATTCGATATCCTTGGATGTGATCGGCTCGCCATCAGACCAGAAGATACAGGGTTTCAGTTTCCAAGTCAAAGTGGTGCCATCGGCAGAAAGGCCACCATTTTCGGTGGACGGAATCTCGGAGGCAGCATAAGGAACCAGATTATTCTGGTCATCCCATTTGCCGGTACCGAGGCCGTACATCTGGTAGATCCATTGCGAAAAGCTCATGTTGCTAAAGTTACCTACGGCAACATCGGGCTCCTGCTCAAATGCCACAGTTATGGTCTTGGCACCCACATCGGCGGTCGTGGGATCCCATCCTGGTTGTGCAGGACCTGCACAGGCGGCGGGGGCTTCTGTAGCAGTTGTAGCTTCCGTCGCAGCCGTCGTCGGTGCTTCCGTAGCTGCCTGAGTCGCGGGGGCTTCGGTAGCCGCTGGTGCTTCTGTTGCAGTTGCAGCGGTGCCACCACAAGCGGCGAGCAACACACTGGACACAACGAGAAGTGACAACAAAACATATATGTTGCGTTTCACGTTTCTCCTCCTAAGAGAAATTTGTTTGGATTTAATTCGATGAATGAGGGAAATCGGAAATACTGTGTGGCGGCGCACCTCCTTCCGAATGGATAAACCATTATACAACAAAAGGATTTTTAGTAAACAGGCAAGGGCATTCCGACCCCATTTAACATGACTTTGGAGGGGTCTTTGTGCCATAAACCCGGTACTGTAGACTGACACTTCGGACATTTGCCATCCGCCGTGATGTGATATTCACGGATGATGTAACCAGTTCGTCGAATCAGCCTGTAGTTGCAATCCGGACAAAAGGTATCTTCATACTCTCCCACCATACCGGGCAGATTCCCGGCGTAGACAAATTTCAGCCCGGCTTCTTTTCCGATCTCGGCCGCCCGTAGAAGCGTTTTCACATCGGTATTATCGTGGTCGGTCATCTTGTAATCCTTGTGAAACGCCGTCACATGCCAGGGGATATCGCGCGAGACACCGGCAATAAAGCGTGCCGCATCCCAGAGCTCTTCACTGGAGTCGTTAAAGCCAGGAATGGTCAGGGTCACAATCTCGACCCACAAGCCGAGATCATGGGCGCGCTTGATTCCATCCAGAGTGTTTTGCAGCACACCGCCAAGCTTGCGATAGTTTTTATCCTGCATGCACTTTAAATCCACTTTATACGCAGAAATATACGGCCGGATGTATTCCATTACTTCGGGTGTATTGTTTCCGTTGGAAACGTAAGCACACATCAGACCGGCTGCTTTTGCCTCCTTGAAGATACTCACCGCCCATTCGCTCGTGATCAAGGGCTCGTTATAGGAGGAAACCACTGCAGATGCATTGGTCTGATGCGCGAGGCGGACCATATCCTGTGGAGTCATCTTGCGAATGTAATTGATCGATACATCCGAGGAAGGATCGCGCATCGCCTGCGAGGTCAGCCAGTTCTGGCAGTACCCGCAATGAAAGTCGCAGCCGAGCATGCCGAACGTCAATGCATTGACTCCGGGCGTCACATGGAAAAAGGGCTTCTTTTCAATCGGGTCACTTTGCAGCGCTGCCACATAGCCCCAAGGCACGCGCAGCTCGCCACCTTCATTGAAGCGAACCTGACAGATGCCGCGCTTGCCTTCACGGATCTTGCACCGATGTCCGCATGCGTAACATTCAATTGTATTATCGTCGAGTTTCTTATAGAGATCCCCCGTCACCGTCAACGTATCCAGTAAATCACCAATCGTTGTTGCCATACTAACCTTCTACTTTATAAATCGTCATCCTTTATAATACCGCAAATGCTCACGATTTGCATCCAGGCTGGTGGTCAGTCCTCACGTATGGGAGAGGACAAGGCGCTCAAGATGTTCTTGGGACGTCCGCTCATCCAACGTGTTGTCCAGCGACTTTCGCCGATCGCGGATGAGCTCATCGTCACGACCAACCGGCCCGAGGACTATTCTTTTCTAAATTTGCGCCTCATTCCGGACCTCAAGCCGGGCCGCGGCGCCCTAGGCGGCCTCTACACGGCGATCGCTTCCGCTTCGAATCCCATCGTTGCAGTGGTGGCTTGTGACATGCCTTTCGTCAGTGCAGCACTCCTTGAAGCGGCGACCAAGCTCATGCTCCAAGAGGGAGTAGATGTTGTCATTGCTAAGGGCGAAGAAGGCTATGAACCGCTCCATGCCGTCTATCGCCGCGAGACCTGTCTTCCTGCCATCGAAGCCGCGATCGAGGCGGATCAATGGAAAGTCATTGCCTGGTTTCCAAAGGTTAATCTACGCGTATTAAGCCAAGATGAAATTAAGCATATAGATCCAGACGGGCTGGCATTTTGGAATGTCAATACGCCAGAAGAATTTGAGAAAGCTGAGGAACTCGCTACTTCACAAGCAGCACCGGGTGCTGGATAGCTCCTGATTATCCCCATATGGACTTCGGTGGATTTATTTCCACCCAAGCAGATGACGATTACTTCAACTTGCCTACGTTCACCTGTCTCGGGTCGAGCGCGTCGCGCAGCCCGTCACCCAGCAAATTAAACGCCAATACAGTAAGCATGATGGCAATCCCTGGTATAAAAACAAGATGGGGAGCATTGAACAAACTGTTGCGCTCTTCTCCTAACATCAGTCCCCACTCGGGAGTGGGAGGCGCAGCGCCCAGTCCTAAGAATGAAAGAGCCGCGGCATCCAGAATGGCAGAGGCAATACCCAGCGTCGCTTGGACGATGATCGGCGTGATGGCATTGGGCAGCACATGACTGCTCAGAATTCCCAGCGGTGAAGCACCTAATGCGCGCGACGCGGCGACAAACTCCTGCTCCTTCACCTGCAGAACACTGGCGCGCACAATCCGCGCATAAACAGGAATCGAAACAAACGCGATAGCAAGCAGGGCATTGACCAGGCCGGAGCCCAGCACGGCGACAATCGCGATCGAAAGCAACAGGCTCGGAAAGGCGAGCAATACATCCATGAAGCGCATAATCGTGTTATCGGTCCAGCCGCCGGCATAGCCGCTGATCGCGCCGAGCAACGTTCCGACGATAATCGCAAAGGAAACGGTCGCCACGCCAATTTCCAACGAAAGGCGCGAACCATAGATCACGCGTGAAAGCAGGTCACGACGGTTGCCATCCACGCCAAAGATGTGTTCCGGTTTGCTCGGGTCACATCCAAAGGCGTGAATGCACGGCGTAGCGCGTGGCTTGACATCATTCAACACCCGAATCGGATCGTACGGTGCCAGCACGGGTGCGAATATAGCAACAAGAATCATAAACCCCAGGATGAAGAATCCCACTTGTGCGGAGCGGTGCCGCAGGAAGCGGCGCAGGGCATTTTGAAGCGGCGTCCGCGATTGCAAAGTTAGCAGGGAGTCAGAAGAAAGGGTTTTCGCAGTCACTGTCATGATGGTTTACTGTAGCCGTACACGAGGATCGAGAAAAGCATACGAAAAATCAACGAGTAGATTCACAAATACAAAGATCAAGGCGATCACGACGGTGAATGCCTGCACGACTGCATAGTCCCGGGACAGGATCGCGGTGACCAATTGTGTGCCCATGCCCGGTAAGGCGAACACGGTCTCCGTCAGGACTGCACCACTCATCAAGCCACCCACCGAGAGCCCTACCACGGTGACAATTGGCAGCATGGCATTCCGCAGCGCGTGTTTGAGCACGACGACCCTCTCGATTAAGCCCTTGGCGCGGGCAGTGCGGATGTAGTCCAATCCCAGCACCTCCAGCATGCTGGAGCGCGTCATGCGGGCGATAATAGATAATGGAATCGTTCCCACCGCCGCGCAGGGCAGGATCAGATGCCAGAGGGCGTCGCGCAGCACTTCAAAGTTTCCCGTAATTAATGCATTGAACGTGACCATATTCGAGGCAAAGGTCACCGCCGCCCACCCAAGGCCGCTTAAGTTTTCCAAATGATAATAATCTGCCAGCGAAGGAATCGTGATGCCGGATGAGAGTCGTCCCGAGGGTGGAATCCAGAGCGGAGTACCTTTGAATTTGAGGGCAAAGATATACGCTAGCATCAGGCCCAGCCAGAACACAGGCATGGATACGCCGATGTTCGCGCCCATCATCGTGATCACATCCACCGCTGAATTGCGGCGAACCGCGGAAATAATGCCAAGTAAAACACCAAAAAATGTGGAAAACAGCATTGCGCCGATCGTAATTTCCAGCGTCATCGGCAGACGCTGCAGGACGATCTCAGTGATCGGACGTTTATCTTTCAATGATTCGCCGAAGTCCCCATGGAGTACATCCCGCAAATAATGGCCAAACTGGACCAGGATGGGATCGTTGAAGCCGTGCTCCTGCTTGAACTTGGCGCACTGCTCCACGGTGACTTTCTCGCCCAAAATAGCAAAACAGGGGTCTCCGGGCAACACGCGGGCGAGGGCAAACGTCACAAACATGATCCCGAAAAGCACCGGGAAGATCAGCAGAAAACGGCGAATCAGAAATTGAATCATAGAAAAGGAAAGGATGTAGTTACTTTGATGCCCCGAAGACTCTTGCAAGCCTTCGGGGCATTTCGATTATTCAACAGCCATTAGGAAAAAATATCTCGATTTCCTATGGAACAAGATTATTGGGGCGGAGGCGGGTTGATGAACTGGCCGAAGAAGCCGGTCACGTACTCGAAGACACCGCTATTGCCCTTGTGGTTTGCATTCTTTGTATCCAACAAGGCTGAGTACGTAGCGATGACGTCGTTCGCATCAAAATCAGCGCCATTGCTGAACTTCACGCCCTGTCGCAGGTGGAAGGTCCATTCCGTAGCATCGTCATTGGATTCCCAACTCTCTGCCAGTGCAGGCACAACCTTGGTCCCGCCGAATTCAAAGCCCAGCAGAGACTCGTAGATCTGCAGACAAGCGCGCAGGGTCTCGCCGTCGGATTCGTCACCACACCACAGGCTGATCGGTTCCGCGCTCTGCATCCAGACCAATTGACCGGAGTCGGTGGTCATCTGCGAGAAGTTCTCATTGAGCGGACCAATCACCACATTACCAACACTCGCCTTGAAGGCATCGGCTGTTGTGCCGTGAGCCACAGGGATCACCGGTACATGTTCCTTGATTAATGCGTTCGCCGCATCATAGTGTTTCTGGCGCTCGGCCGTATCGCTGGTCTGGGCAGCCGCCTTGATCTCGGTAACGAGGTCGGGGAACTCAGTACCGAAACGGACTGCGTTGCTGGCGAAGTGATAGTCATAGAAGTTGGTGGAGTCGGGATAGTCCATGCCCCAGCCTAGGAGATAGAACGCCTGCTCACCCTTGGACTCGGATTCAATGAACGGTCCGGATTCCATCTTGTTGAGTTCCACCTTCACGCCGATATCTGCCAGCTGCGCCTGAATATCCTGGGCAACCTGGTTGACGTGGGGGAGATAGACACGATTAACATCGCGGTAGGAGAGGGTGATGGTCTGGCTGAAATCGAAGCCAGCATCTGTAAGCATCTGCTTGGCTTTATCGGGATCATAGCTGTACCAGGTGGCTCCATCGCCGGAGGTGCTGAAGCCGGGGTTGAAGTCCTCAGGGATGAACTGCTCCGCGACGGTCGAGCCGGCCGGATAGAAGTTATCCACAATACGCTTCTTATCGATCGCCATCGCAAAGGCCTGGCGGACCGATTCATTATCGAACGGAGGCTTGGTATTATTGATACCAATGTAGAAGACGTTACCGGTCTGGTAGGGGACGAGCTTCAGATTGGGATCGTTCTGAATGGCTTCGTAATCCTCTGCCGCAGGCGCAAAGATTGCGTCCACGGTGCCGGACTGCAATTCGAGCAAGCGCTGTGCGCCTTCTGCCGACCAGCGGAAGATCAAGGTTTTATTCGCAGGCGCGCCACCCCAATAGTTCGGGTTGGCTTCGAACGTCATGTGGTCGCCGCGTACCCATTCCTTCAATACATAGGGGCCGGTTCCAACGGGGTTCTCGCCAATCTTTGCAGAATCCCCACCGGTTTCATTCAAGTAATCCTTGTCCAAGATCTGGAATGAGGCGAATGCGACCTTCGAGAGCAAAGCCGGATCTGGATTACAAAGCGTGAATTTGACAGTGTATTGATCCACCGCTTCGATGGTTTTGACCTCGCCGCCATACGAGCAATCAGCGGCTTCCAGCATATCGCCCGTAAATGAGCCAGCTGCTTCGGTGGGAGCTGCTGTGGCAGCTTCGGTCGGCGCTTGTGTAGGCGCTTCCGTGGCGGCAGCTGGTTCCGTCGCGGCTGGGGCTTCGGTTGCAGTTGGTGCGGCGCCACCACATGCGGCGAGAACCAAACTACCAAAAACAAGAAGCGACAACAAAACGTATAGGTTGCGTTTCACGTTTCTCCTCCTGAGAGAAATTTGATTTTGAGATTCAATTACGTACAGTCAGGGAAATCGGAATTACTCTGCGACGGCGCACCTCCTTCCGAATGGATGAATTAGATTATACAGCAAAAGGAATGCTGGTAAGCAGGCAGGGGCGTTTCGCCTCCCATAAACACTACTCTGGAGGGGTTGCTTTGTCGCCGAGCAGGTAGTTTTGAGCGTGCTGCTCATCCTGGACCTCAAAACGGGT
>JBKPQD010000342.1:0-2490 GCA_046733915.1 Chloroflexota bacterium | reverse complement strand
CAGTTGTGCAGCTCGAATTCGCGCTTCGAGCACGACAATTTCATGATCTGCAATGCCGACTAAGACTTGCTCGAATGCCCTAATATCCAAATCGCTCATGAAATTTACCTCATATGATTAAAGTCGGAGGCCCAACGGCTCGCGCCTGCCCCGGCTGCTCGTCGTCAGGGTTGCCGGCGTGCATTATCCCGATTCGGTTACGGGAGGCTGACATTTTCAAGAATTGTGTCCACGACGCTTGAGAGGGGTGCCGTTGCATCGATTATGATTGCGTTCTTCGGAAGACCCTCTTTTGTCTCATGTTGTAATCGCGCAAAGGATTCACCTTCACTGGCCGTGCCTCCCCACTCGTTTTCAGGGCGGGCGGCAAGACGCCGGTTCAGCGTATCCAGATCGATCTCAAGCACAAAAACTGCATCGAACAGACCAAGGAAGCGGTCAGAATTCCTGGAACCGCCGCAAAAGAATGTTGCCTCATGATTTTGATCCGCCATCAAAGCTCTGACCTTCTCAACGTCCCATATCCAGGTACGATGCTCGTCCCAGCTACCATCCAGGGGCTCCCCAGTTTTTAAATCGCCCCAATAGGCCAACTCCTCATCGCCGTGAATGGCGTGGTAGCCGCGTCTTTGCAGCTCGTCGCAGACCGTAGTTTTACCGGCGCAGGAAACGCCGTCGATTAAGTAGTTCTTCACACCCATGTTTTGCATCCAATAATAGAGTCAATGATGCACAACGGCTGGCGACTGCCCCGGCGCTGTTTGCCCTGACTGCTTCCGTGATACAACATCCCGACGCTTTCCCGGGACGCTGTGTTGAGCACATTTATGCTGCATATGGATCGTACCATCTGAGGTTATTGACCAGCAAAAGCGGGCAGATAATCTTTCACAAACCGCTCAAACCGTGTGGGCTGCCTCTTCGTCACACGAAGAACGGTGTCCCGTACAACTGCCCCGTTCCCTATCCCTTGAGCAATACAGCTATCGAGTTCAAGGACCTCATCCGCATCGAGTCCCCAGTTTTTAAGGGAATCGGCGTAGTGGTCCGGCGAAGCATCATAGCGAACGGATTTGCCCAGAAGGCGAGACAGGCTTTGCATCATCTGGCCATAGGTGAGTGCTTCCGGCCCGCTGATTCGATATATTTGTCCCTCATGGCCGGTTTCGGTAAGGGTGGCGACTACCACAGCGGCAACATCCCGTGCATCCACGTGTGCATGTGAGGTCGTCTCCGGTAGCGAGGCTAGAAAGACACCCCGTGTCTTGATGTCCTCCACATACCAGAGGATGTTCTGCATGAAATAGTTAGGCTGTAAGATGGTGAAGGAAATGCCGGAGGCTTCTAATTGCCTGTCCGCTTCTGCGTGCCGACGCAGGATACGGGAACACCCGTTGCCATCAGCGCCTACTATCGAAAGACGGACAATGTGCTTTAGTTTGGCGTTCTTTGCTGCATTTATAAAATTCGCTTCCTGGCCGAGGCGGTTTGGAGAAGTCGCAGTCAATAAGAAAGCACTCTCTGCGCCGGCAAGAGCTGCGTCGAGGGATGCGAGATCGTCGAAATCGCCTTTCACGAGCTGAACATATGACATTTCTAAAGACTTTGCCTTCTGAAGATCGCGAACCAGTGCGGAAGTCGAAATCCCTTTCCTGGCAAGCTGACTGATCACCTGACGACCTATTGTCCCGTTCGCTCCGGTGACAAGGATCATTGAACTCTCCTTTTGGCTCTTTAGTACCCGGCTGCTTGTCGCCGGGGTACCAGCGACTGGCGAGAACCAGGTTCAGAAACGGAAAGAAGCTCTTCGCCCGCCGAGACGACAGTTCTTATGCGGCGCGCACCACCAAGTCCGATGCACGTCTTGTTGGGCACTTTTGGAAATGGAGTGCATCTTTTCTTCCAAACCTTAACGCGCTTCTTGCTGTCTATAGATCAGAATTTTCCTTCAACGCGCTCATTCATAAACATAATGAAGTCAAAGTCTCCCGGCGACTGACCGTAGTCGGTCAGCAGTGCGGCCGCCTCACTTCGATGCTGTGTGGCATGGAGGATAAGATCCAGCAGGATGTGCCACACGACACGCTTGCGTCTCGCACCAGGGATGACGTAGAGGATGGTGCTATTCAGAGTTTCTTCGGTCAATGTATCCAGATACGCCCGCATCTCCCGTTGTTCTATCGACCAACGCTCTCGCAGCGTAGCGAACGTCGGAAGGGTGTCTTCGTGAAGCTCGGTCGCATCATACGCTGCTTCGTCCGCCAGAGGTTCACGGTAATAGCCCTGCAATGTGATGCGCTGTTGCCAGAGATTGTCCAGGATGTGCACCATTAAGGCACGTAGTCCTCCGCGCCCGTAGGAGCTGGGTGCAATATACTGCTCTGGACTCACCTTGGCACAGGCTGCCAGTATGCGCGCATCCGCCCAGTCATTGTACTCACACAGCAGCTTGATTTCATCAATTTTCATTTTAATTTTTCGCCTGGTATA
>JBKPQD010000341.1:0-4790 GCA_046733915.1 Chloroflexota bacterium | reverse complement strand
GTGGCGGTCGTGGCGCGAGTGGCGCGATTCGGTCTACGGTTTGGAGCGCGAATTCGCCTTGCGCCGGTTGGGACAGGCAACCGCCATTGCTTTGTTGATTTTAGGGCTTGTATTTGCGGAGTTCTTCGTCGCCACCTTCATTGCACCCTCGCTGCCGGCTTCCGATATTATGGCGACCCCTACGCTGAATCTTTTAGTGACGCCACCAGGAACGCTTTCGCCCGGCTCTACTGCCCTTGCCGTCACCCAACCTGTCCCGAGCGGGATGAGTGGCTGCGTCCCAGACAAGGTCATGATAACCTCGCCGAAGCCAAGCGAAGAGGTGAAGGGGACGATCACGATTACTGGCACAGCCGATGTACCGAATTTTGCCTTTTATAAATATGAAGTGACCCCTATGGGCAGCCAAAATTGGGTGACCATCGCGGCCAAGCAAGTGCCGCTCAAAGATCAGGAATTAGGAGAATGGAACACTCTGCCCTTTGCCAATGGCGACTATTTCTTGCGCCTTGTCATTATTGATAATGTCGGCGCATCGCTGGAGCCTTGTGTGATTGCCGTTCGCGTATTAAATCAATAACGGAGTAACAATGCCTGACTTTGAAGTCCGTCCTGCCATTACCAATGATCTGTCCCGCCTAATCGTATTGGATCATTCTTGCTTGAGCGATTATGTCTGGCAGCTGGAAGTGCGCCGCGAGCCTTCCCAGATTACAAGCAGCTTCCGGGAGGTAAGGTTACCGCGCACGGTGTCGGTAGCCTACCCGCGTAACCCCCAGTCGCTTGCCGATGAGTGGAATCGCCGCGACATAATTCTGGTTGCCCTACATGAGGGTGCTCCGATCGGATATACGGCTGCAACGCAGGAACATACGGCCGCGATTGCCTGGGTCACGGACCTCGTTGTCAATTCCGACTGGAGGCGGCAGGGCGTCGCATCCGAGCTATTGACGGCAATCCAGACGTGGGCAGGGAACAGGGCAATTCGCCGTCTCATTCTCGAGATGCAATCGAAAAATCAACCTTGCATTCGCCTTGCGCAGAAGTTTGGTTACGAATTCTGCGGGTATAATGACCAATATTATCCGACCCAGGATGTGGCTTTGTTCTTTGGGAGAGCATTAAAGTAGGTTTGAAAGGTTTGCATGTTTAACGGTTGGACGGACGGTTTGCTGGCGGGTCTGCAAACGATCAACAATATTTTAACGGCAGGCATTGCCATCACGGCGTTTTCGCTCTTTTTGTATGCACTGTCGTTTAACTTGCGTGATCGCGTGGCGCGTTCGTTCGCGATCATTTTGCTTTGTGTCGTCGTTGTTTTTACCACGGAAGCACTGCAGAGCAAATCCATGCCTGCCTGGGGGGTCGAATTACTCCTGCGACTGCAGTGGGTTGGTATCATCTTCTTACCACCATCCTATTTACATCTTTCAGATGCGCTGCTTGTGACCGCCGGTCGTCCTTCGCGAGGACGCAGGCGGATCGCTGTGCGCCTTGTGTATGTGGCATCTCTGGTGTTTTTGTTCTTGCTTTCCATGGGCTGGCTGGTGGGGGATTTAGTAAAAAATGGCAGCCCCGCACCGCATCTCCAACGTACCGTTTGGACAGAAGTATTCACTCTTTATTACATCGCAATCATCAGCTGGGCGGGCTATAACTTCATCCGCGCCTTCTCTCGTATGCTAACGCGGTCCGGTCGCCGTAGAATGTTGTACCTGATGGCAGGTGCCACGGCTCCTGCGCTTGGTTCCTATCCCTATCTATTGTTTGGTTCCGCCATCGCAGCTCGATTCCCTTTGGCGTTTTGGAGTTTGGCATTTCTCATCAACCTGCTCGTGGCCGGACTCGTGATCACCATGGCATATGCCGTGGCCTTTTTTGGCGTATCGTGGCCAGACCGGGTAGTGAAGAGCCGTTTGTTCAAATGGTTGCTGCGCGGACCGGTCACAGCGTCGCTGGCATTGGCAATGATGACCATCGTTCGCCGGGCGGCATTGTTATTTGAGGGCGAGGAATATTCCGCTTTTGTCCCTCTGGCTGTTGTAGTGACCGTTTTGTTATTCGAACATGCGGTCACTTTATTTTCCCCAATTTGGGAGCGCTTATTATTCTTTGGACGTGATCGCGCCGAGCTTGAGTTGCTGCAGAATATCGAAGAACGCCTTTTGACTCGCGGCGACTTACAGCAGTTCCTGGAAACAGTCTTAGCGGCGGTGCGCGATCATTTGCAATCCCCGTGCGCCTTTGTCGCTGCGTTGGATGGGGAGGAGCTTTCTTTGAGCGTTGTAGCCGGGAACCGCGCCATTCTTGAAAAGGAAAGTCTCGATGAAGCCCTGAAGCTCATTAATCACAATCATGAGAGTGGACGGCGCGAATTCGTCTGGGGTGAGTTTTGGATTCTGCCTTTACATCAGCGTAAATCGAACGGCGACCGCGATGAGATGCCTCCATTGTTAGGTTTGCTGGGCGTCGCACGACGGACGGACCAGCCTATGGATAAGGAGCAGCGCGACGCAGTCTGGTTGCTGGCGAATCGAGCCGCCCTCGCGCTGGAAGATCGTCAGCTGCAGCAGCGTGTTTTCCGATCCCTGGAAGATTTGCAGCCGCAGATCGAAATGTTACAGCAGATACGTGCCGTCGGTCGTTATGACACGAGCACAAGTCTGTTGACCGAGCCTGTGCCGCAGGAATCTGATTTGGCAGACTGGGTGAAGGATGCCCTGACACATTATTGGGGTGGACCCAAACTTACGAATAGTCCCCTGATGAAGCTGAGAATTGTCCAGTTGCTGGCCGAGGATTATGAAGGAAATGCTTCGAATGCCTTGCGTGCCTTGTTGCGCAAAGCTGTAGATCAAGTCAAGCCGGAAGGTGAGCGTCGTTTTACGAGCGAGTGGATCCTTTATAACATTTTGGAAATGAAATTCATTGAAGGTCGCAAAGTGCGTGAAGTGGCGGGGCGTTTGGCGATGTCTGAAGCCGATCTCTATCGCAAACAGCGAGTCGCGGTAGAGGCCGTCGCGCGCGCGATCCTCGATATGGAACAGAATGAAGCAATAAAGTTAGGAGATGCATATGACAGCCAATAACAGTAACACGAAACGTCGGTACAACAACACGATGCCTACCACTGACGAGGGCTGGTGGGAATCGGTGCTGGCAGAAGAAAGGCTTCATGCGCCTGTTCGCCCAAAACAGGTGATGAAGCCCAAGCCTGTCCTCGAAGCCAGCGCCGAGCAGGTACATGAAACTCTCTCGGTGCAGGAGAATTGGGATGCTGTCAAGGAGCTGTATGCCGCCGATCGAATCGTCACGATGAAAGTGACCGGCCATAATCGAGGCGGTTTGCTCGTGGAAGGGGATTCGTTTGCCGGTTTCGTTCCTTTCTCGCACTTGATTGAACTCGCCGGGAAAGATCAGGAAACCGATCGTGATCTAAGTCTGGAATCCTACCTGGGTAAATCTCTCAATGTCAAGGTCATTGAGTGCCTGCCTGAGGATGGCCGCGTAGTTTTCTCGGAGCGCGCTGCATTGGCAGAACCTGGAAAACGTTCGGAGCTCTTTCAGAGTCTGGCAGTCGGATCCCAGGTAAAAGGGACTGTCACCAACATTACTGATTTCGGTGTTTTCGTGGACTTGGGCGGCGTGGAAGGTCTCATCCATGTCTCCGAGCTGTCATGGGGACGGGTCTCGCATCCGAATCAGATTGTTTCGCTGGGGCACGAGATCCAGGTGCAGGTCCTGGAAGTTTCGGTGGAACGCTGTCGTGTTGCGCTCAGCCTCAAGCGCATGATCCCAAATCCCTGGGAGCATGCGCTGACAGATTTTCCGGCGAATGCCATATTGCCCGCCGTTGTGACGACGATTCTTTCGTATGGAGCATTCGCAAGGATTGACGCCGGCGTGGAGGGGCTGATCCACGCCTCCGAGATGCCTCTTGATGCCAATCAAACTCCTCGTGATATTCTCAAAGAAGGACAGCCAATACAGGTGCGCGTATTGCACGTCGATCCTTCGCATCAGCGGATGGGATTGAGCATGCAGTTATCTACGAATGTCTAATCGTACTGAAGAACAAATCTACGACTCAGAGGCGCGAGGCGATTGGCTTGATCGCCTCGCAGGCGTAAACCAGCACTTCGGCCGCTTTCTGCGTGACGCAGTCGGGGTGCTTCTGATCGCGTTTGCGCTGATGTCAATTCTTGCGCTGGCGGGCTATACACAAGGCATGCTGCTGATCCCTTGGGCAGCTCTGCTTTCGCTGTGGTTTGGTTGGGGTTCCTATGTTATTGTCCTGGCAATTGCCTATCTTGGGTTTGTGGTCCTCCTCCGTGATGGATTTTCTATCAGTTGGGGTCGCCTCTTTTCGTTAGAGATCGCCTCGTTCCTGACGCTCGCCTTGTTCGCGGCCATGCGAGGCAATTCGCTCCTCCGTGCGGAATCGGGCATGGACGGCGGACGGATTGGGTGGGGCTTGGTCACGCTCTTTTGGAAGATTGGCGAATTTCCGGGAACGATGGTTTTATTCATTCTCTGGTTGCTGGCATTGATGACAGGGTTTGGCGTCTGGGCGATGATCGAACGTGCACTCGTGCGATTGGCCGGTGAAAACCAGCCTGTCGAAATTGTCATCCAGCCCGAGGTCCAGCCGGAGCCGGTGGTGGAGGAAGTCAAACCGGACGCGCCCGCGAAGAAAAAATCGTCCAACCCGCTTCCTCCTGAATTCCGCAAGTCTCTCAAGATGTCTGAGCACCAGGATAAAAAACCGGCCGCGCCGCGCGAGCGTGATG
>JBKPQD010000340.1:0-4270 GCA_046733915.1 Chloroflexota bacterium | reverse complement strand
AGGCAGGGCAGAGGTGGCAAGCTGTGCAAAATGACCTAAGAACAGTCATTCTTGATTCAATAAAAGCCAGAAGCGAGAAAAGGTAGCGACCGATTTCTCATGCAGCGACCACAGGCATCCACCTGTTTCAGAACGACGATCTAACTGTACTTTATGTATATCATCCTTTGGGAATACGTTGTCAGAGCGGGTCACGAAGCCGAGTTTGAAAAAATCTATGGTGCAAGTGGGGACTGGGTACGACTCTTCCAGCAGGCTGATGGTTATCTTGGCACCGACCTGGTTCATGATAGCCCCCAGCATTACATCACAATCGATCACTGGATTTCATCCAAAGCGTATGAAACTTTTCAAAAGCAATACCGTGCAGCATACAGAGCCTTGGATGCGCGTTGTCAGTCTCTGACGGAAGATGAAAAATTGATTGGAGCGGGGGACAGCTACTCTACTACCTAGCCGAAAGAACTATATGGCCTAGTGTATTTTTGTCTTGACATCAGTACTTTGAGAGGGTAAATCTTAAGCTATATTCTGCGTCAAAAGTATAGAATAATTACAACGCAACTTTTAGAGGTACACAATGAAAAATGCGCTTATTACCGGTGCTTCACGCGGATTGGGTCTGGCGCTTGCCCGTCAGCTTGCGCAACACAATTGGGGACTGATCATCGACGCGCGCGGCAGAAAAGCTCTAGAACAAGCTGGTATCGATCTCGCAACAAGAACAAAAGTAATTGCCATCGCAGGGGATGTGAGGACTCAATCCCATCGCAAAAAATTACTGAAAGCGGCTCAGGAACTGGGTGGTCTCGACTTGATCGTGAATAACGCCAGCCTGCTTGGTCCAAGTCCGCAGCCGCCGTTGCTGGAGTACCCACTCGACGTGTTGGAAGAGGTCTATCGTGCCAACGTGATTGCGCCGCTAGCAATGATTCAAACACTCCATTCTGTGTTGAAGCCGGATGCCTGCATCATTAACATAACCAGTGACGCAGGTGTGGAGGCATATGCTGGCTGGGGCGGATACGGCTCCAGTAAAGCCGCCCTGGAACATCTGAGTCATATTTTGGCGGAGGAGAATCCAAACCTGCGAATTTATTGGGTTGACCCCGGTGATATGCGCACACAGATGCAGCAGGAAGCGTTTCCCGATGAAGATATCAGCGATCGTCCGCTGCCGGAAGAGTCCGTGCCGGGTTTGATGGCTCTGATCGAAGGCAAGGAACCCTCCGGTCGTTATCGAGCACGTGAAATTATCGAGTCCAAAGGATAAATTATGAATACTCCTTTATCAACCATAGAATTTTCTTTGCCGCCAGAACTTGAGGCAAGCGCGCCACCAGAAGCACGCGGCTTGCGACGGGATCAGGTCCGCTTGATGGTTTCCAATTATTCGAACGATCATGTCGAGCATACGCGTTTTTATAACTTCCACAAATTCTTGCATGAAGGTGATGTGCTCGTCATCAATACCAGCCGCACGAGGAATTCTGCGTTGCTCGCAACACGAGTTGATGGCACCCTTCTGGAACTGCATCTCTCTATTCACTTGGATAATGACCTTTGGACGGTAGAAGTGCGCAGTATGGATGAAGCAGGGAAGACCAAGCATTTTGAAGATGTGCAACCAGGGGAAACATTCCACCTACCCGGCTCGGCAACTGCCATTTTACAGAAACCTTATGTCAGCGATTGTAATGATAATTCGAAACCTTCTGAAACATTATGGCTTGCTAAAATTGAATTTCCTCGAGATGTCGATGAGTATCTAACGCGTTATGGTTTTCCAATTCGCTACAACTATGTCAAAGAGCGCTGGCCGCTTTCGTTTTATCAAACCGTCTACGCCACGGAACCTGGAAGCGCAGAAATGCCTTCGGCCGGACGTCCGTTCACCTCGAGGTTGCTGACGCGCCTGGAGGCAAAAGGAGTGCGAATTGCTCCCTTAGTTCTCCATACAGGTGTCTCTAATCTTGAGACGCATGAGCCGCCGTATAAAGAGTTTTATCGAGTGACCCCGGAAACCGCGCAAATTGTAAACAAAGCACGAGCTGCAGGAAAAAGAATCGTCGCAGTGGGGACGACCGCCGTCCGCGCCCTGGAGACCGTCACGAATGGCAATGGAATCACGCACGCCGGCGACGGATGGACCTGTCTCGTCGTGACCCCTCAACGTGGACTTCGAGCGGTCAACGCGCTGCTGACGGGGATGCACGAGCCCGCAGCCTCTCATCTGGCGATCCTGGAAGCGCTGGCGGGTTTATCCCACGTCAAGGTCGCTTACGAGGAGGCTTTGCGCAGGGGTTATCTCTGGCACGAATTCGGGGATTTACATTTGATATTGCCATAATAAATTCATTGTCCGCTTACCTCCAGTGGAGTTGGGGCGTCAGCCGGAAGCAATCTCCCGTTTGGTCGATGAGTCCAATTCACAGGTATTCCTCACTTAGGAGGAGATTCCTTCGCCACTCGCTCGGACTCGCAATGACATTGAGTATTTTGCATTACAATTAATTCGTGACTGCTGACTCCCAAAAAGACATCGATTCCTTAAAGGCCATTGGTCATATTTGTGCCGAGACTTTGCGCAGGATGATGAGTGCCACGCGCGCCGGGATGACAACCCGCGAGCTCGACGAAATTGGTCGTGCCTTTCTCGAAGCGGAGGGTGCACGGTCAGCGCCGCAGGTGATGTATAACTTTCCGGGTGCGACCTGCATCAGCGTCTCACCGGTTATTGCGCATGGTATCCCCGATGAGCACGTGCTGCGTGAAAGCGAGCTTATCCACATTGACGTATCGGCCGAGTTGAATGGCTATTATGCCGATACGGGCGCTTCGATGATCGTCGCGAAGCGCGAACGCAACCTGGAGAAATTGCTGGAGGCGACGAAAGCCACATTAATCAAGGCGCTCCATGCAGCGAAAGCGGGCAACCCTTTAAACGGAATCGGGCGCACGGTCCAGAACGAGGCGAGACGGCGCGGGTTTAATGTCATCTATGATTTAACGGGGCATGGCATCGGGCGCAAACTTCACGAGAATCCAAAGGAAGTCCTGAACTTCTATAATCCGGCCGATCAGCGCATTCTCAACGAAGGGCTGGTGCTGGCGATCGAACCGTTCCTTACTACGGGGATCGGTAGAGTCGTTGTGGAAAAAGATGGTTGGGCACTTCGCACGATGGACCGTGCCATCGCTGCTCAATTCGAGCATACGATCCTTATCACGAAGAACCAGCCAATCATTTTGACAATCTAGGGCGAATCGCGATCCGCTTTTACTTGCTTTTCATTTTGATTTGCCGTACACTTGTTCTATATAAAGGAGAGGTGTATGGCAGATTTTTCTATCCCACAGCATTTCGAAAACAAGGACCCGGTGGTGAAATCCATCTATGAGCGAATTTTGAATGAGTCGCGAAAATTTGGCAGGGTGACCGAAGAGCCAAAGAAAACTTCCATTCATTTAGTGAACAAGTCTGCCTTTGCGGGGGTCATGACACGAAAGAACGCTTTGATTTTGAACATCAAATCGGCTACACCGATCCAGCACGCTCGGATTGTGAAGAGCGAACAACTCTCGGCGAGTCGCTTTCACCAGGAAGTGAAGTTGACTTCCCCCGACCAGGTGGATTCTGTTTTGGTTGGATGGTTGAAAGAAGCCTATGCGATCAGCAGTTGAGCATGATAAACCTGCATCTATTTTCTGCGCCCGGAAAAGATGACCTTCGTTACATCATCGAAGCGAGCCGTCCTTATCTGGAGAACAGGAACGAACCTGTCGTGGCATACATGCCCCTGGCATCGCTGTATACGGAACGCTGGCGGCAGATGAACGAAGAGGCATTTGAGGGATGGGCACAACTGGTGGAGATCAACGCCGAATTGATGACACAAAGAGAAATTGAAGATATCCTCCGTGATGCGGCGCTCGTGTACATCCCCGGTGGAAACACATTTCTTCTCAGTCATCGTTTGCATGCCAGTGGTGTGATGCCCTATTTGAAAAGGAAAATCCAGAATGGTCTGCCTGTGATTGGTTTTAGCGCCGGCATGATCGTATGCGGACCGAATATTCTGACGTCCAAAGACATGAACACGGTCGAGACCACGCATTTCGACGGTTTGCACGTCAGCCCGTTCAATTTTCTGGCGCATTATCCGAAGGATGCTTACAGCCAATCTGTCCTCGACGGTTGGCTGGGCGATTATTACTTCTTCCACGATAATCCGGTCCTTATGCTTTGTGACGATGCCTACATTAAAAT
>JBKPQD010000339.1:0-3875 GCA_046733915.1 Chloroflexota bacterium | reverse complement strand
GTAAGTCCTCTGTCCGAAATGGACCTGTCTCCTTCAGCAATGCCCGCGCCTCGTCCACTTTTTCCCAGACGTTCCACAAGATCACGCCGCGCACGCGACCCTGCTCGAGATAGTAGACCACGCCCTTCTTGAAGGGCTCTTCCCAATCAGAGAATGTTTCCATGCTGCTGCTCATCTCACCGACCGCTTCATAGCCAAGCTCGAACAGGTCAGAGTAAAACATTGGGATGTGCGTATACGTCTCGTCGGCGCCAGCCATATTACGCCCGGCGAGCTTTCCCATTTGCACGGCATTATCTTCGTGTTCTACGCGCACGCGCTTCCCGAGAGCCGCATGGAAGAAGTTTGCCGCGTCGCCGGCGGCATAGATATCCGGATCGATGGTCTGCAGCTGCTCGTTGACAACAACGCCGTTATCGATCTGCAGCCCAGCTTGCTTTGCGAGCTCCAGGTTGGGATGGATTCCCACGCCAGCCACCACGCCGTCTGCTTCGATGGCACGCCCGCTCCCCGTCCGGACCAGGAGCCGGTCCCCATCCTTCTGAACGCTTGCCACCGAATCGCCTGTCACCAATTCCACGCCGTTGAGACGATAATATTCATTCAAGAACTCCGCCAGATCGGCTGGAAAAATAGAATCGCTGATCGCATTATCCGGAAAGATCATCACGACCTTTTGACCGACGATCGATAATGCTGCTGCCAGTTCAGAGCCGATAAAACCGCCGCCGATCACCACAAAGCGCTTGCCCTGTTCGGTCAGCTTGCGCAGGTGTTGGTAATCTTGGAAACTGCGATAATAAATAATATTGCCTTCGCCGAACGGTAAATGGTTTGGCGTGCCGCCTGTGGCCAGCAGCAACTTTTCATACTTGTATTCATCATTGCTTTCATCACGGACCAATTTGTTGGCGGGATCCAGATGTGTAACTTTACAGCCCAGATGCATTTTTGTGACCCGTTCCCCGGTTTTGCGCCAGATCTTTTCGACGGGACGTCCTTTCCATAAACCTTTAGAGAGATTGGGTCGCATATAGGGAGGATCGGGCTCACTACTGATGATTCCAATGGTTCCCCCTGGGTCGAGTTCTCGTATGCCGCGCGTGGCGGCATCCCCTGCCAGTCCACCCCCGATGATGAGATACTTATAATAGTTCACCGGTACCTCCTTATTAAACTTAAATGTCATTGCGCAGAGGCGGCGCCAAAAGCGTCACGACGAGGCAATGACATTATCGCTTTATGATTGGGCGTTTTTAATCATATCATATTTAGTGGCGCAGGCAGATAAATCCTTTGAGATAGGCCGCTTCGGGGAAGTTCAGAGCGACGGGATGGTCTACTGCCTGGGAAAGGTGCTCGACAATTTGAGCTTCGACACCTGCATCGAGAGCGGCTCCGGCAATGATTTTTTGGAACAATCCCACATCGATGCCGCCCGAACAGGAAAATGTGACGAGCCTGCCGCTCGGGCGCAACAGCTTCAGGGCAAAGAGGTTGATGTCTTTGTAGCCGCGCGCCGCTTTTTCGGCTTGGGCGGCGGTCGGCGCAAATTTCGGCGGATCCAGGATGATCATGTCGAAGGAGCGACCCTCATCTCGGAACCTCCGCAGAAGGTGGAACACATCGCCTTCGATCGCCGAATGGCGCTCCAGCGACAACTGATTGAGAGCTATATTTTCTTGACACAATGCCAGGGCATCCGCCGAGGAATCCACGGAAAGGACAGATTTCGCCCCACCCGAAAGGGCGTTGACGGTGAACCCACCCGTATAGCAAAAACAATCGAGGACGTCCAGATCTTTTGCCAGCGCACGCACCCGCAAGCGGTTCCTGCGCTGGTCGAGGTAAAAGCCGGTCTTATGCCCGCCGGCGAAGTTTACATTGAATAAAAGATTGTGCTCATGAATGGTAATGGGTCCGCGCGGAATGTTGCGCGAAAGCTGGGGAATATTGTCGCGCAGCAGCCCGACCTGCGGTTCGAGCCCTTCAAGGCCGCGCACATCTGCATCCGATCGCTCGAAGAGAGTCAAAAGTCCCGTTTCTTCAAGCAGAATATCGGCGAAGGTTTCCTTCCAGAACTCCGAACCAGTGGTCAGCGATTGCAGGACCAGAACGTCGCCATAACGATCGACGATCAGGCCGGGCAGATCATCGGATTCGGCATAGATCAGGCGGTACGAATCCGTCTCGCGCCGTAAGCCCCAGACATCGCGGGATTGGATTGCCGTGCGGATTCGCTTTCGAAAAAAATCCGCATCCACCGGCTCGTTGTCAAACGTCCAGACGCGGGCACGAATCTGAGAGCTGGGCGAGTAGGCGGCGCGGGCGAGAAACTGTCCATCAAACGAGAGCAGGTCTACGGTCTCGCCGGGAGCAATGGTTTCATCTGCATGGTGGATCGCGCCGGAGAAGATCCACGGGTGGCGGCGCAGCAGACTCTTTTCCCGTCCAGCTTTGAGAATAACAGCCTGCATACTCACTCCTCAGGGAAGGGGATAAACTTCTGCATCCAGTGCTCAGGATCTTCGATGGAATTGAAGCCATACTTCTGATAAAGACCATGCGCATCATTCGTGACCAATACCCAGCGGCGCACATCTTTCAGCTCGGGATGATTTAGGACAGTTTGCATCAGCCATTTGCCGAGTCCTTTGGAGCGATAGTCTTCATGGATGAACACATCACAAAGATAGGCAAAGATCGAGTAATCGCTGACGACCCGTGCGACACCGACTTGTTTATTGCCATCGTAGACTCCGAAGACAAGCGAATTCCGGTAGGCGCGTTCCGTAGACTCCCTGGGGCGCTGGTTTGCCCAATAAGCACGTTTTAGAAAATCACAGATGGTATCCAGGTCGAGCCGCGCCGGGTCTGTGCTAATGGTAAATTGCTCACGCTGTATTTCAAATATCTTCGCCATGGTGCGAGTGTATCATAGGTGATATGATGTGCGCTTCGTCTACGCCTATAGCCCCGCTCAGCGCGATACAAGGAGAACAATGCTAAAACCTGTTCGTTGGAATACCTTCCTGCGTGACTTTCTGGTCATCCAAATGGGGTTTGCCCTCTTTGGGCTTGCTATTGCGACCATGATCCGGTCCAATCTCGGCACAAGCCCATGGGCGTTGCTCGAGGTGGCGATCTCCGGGCTGACAGGAATCACACCTGGCCGGATGAGCATTATCGTCGGTTTTGCTGTCCTGCTGGTTGCGCTTGCATTGCGGGAGAGAGTCGGTTGGGGAACGCTCGGCAATATTTTATTTATCGGCTTATGGGAGGATATGTTCCTGGGAATGATCCCTTCGATTGAGAACAATCTTGTGCTGCAGCTGATCATGTTGCTCAGCGCGGTATTCACGATGGGAATTGCGAGCGCGATTTACATCGGCGTGGACGCGGGCGCGGGTCCACGCGATAGCCTGATGCTGGCAGTGCATCGCACTACGAATTTGAGTTTGCGCTTGGGCCGCGCTATGATCGAGATCGTTGTCGTCGCCGTAGGGTGGATTCTCGGCGGCCCGTTGGGATTTGGAACCGTGATCTTCGCCTTGCTGATCGGTCCCTCCGTGCAATGGGCATTCAAGTTATTTAAGGTACAGACTCACAAGCCGGAGACGGAAATTGTCGAAGCGGCAACGGATTAGACGATTGGCAAATCGAAATCAATCTGATTGCGGAATCAAGATTATTCACAACGAACGCGTATTTCGCTGGCTGTGCGAACAGCGTGTTGAACATCGCTCGAATATATGATTGCAATGGTTCTCTAGATTGCTGCCAAGCATTCTTTCAGGCGCAAAATCCCCAGTTCGGCATGCGCCTCGTCATAATGCGCAAAACATAACCGCACAAAATTTTGGAAGCCATTCTGA
>JBKPQD010000338.1:0-4188 GCA_046733915.1 Chloroflexota bacterium | reverse complement strand
GCGCTGCTTTGCGACTCGCCAAAATTGCCGCTCAGGATGCGGATGCTCAAGAGCGTGCCGTCCCGGATCGCCTGGTCGAGCGGTGACTTTAATTGCGCGGTGAGCGGACCCTGAGAGTACACGGCCAGCCCCTCGTCCAGCCAATGAGGAACATATCCGAGACATGTAAACGTAAAGTGACCGACGAGCACATGGGTCAACTCGTGAATCACGGTTTCCTTGTCCCACTCTGTATTGAACCCAGACGTGCCAAGGATCACGATATTTTCAGCAGGATAGGCGCTCCCGCCCACCCAGGAGGATTCGTACAGAATGGCTTCGCGCAGATCGTCATAGCTTGGATACACATAAATGTTGATCGGGGCATCTGTCTTCAGCCCGGCATCCTCTTCGCTGCGCTTCATGCCCTCCAAGCCCGCGTTGAGCAGTTCCCGAGCGAAGACTTTACCAATTCCATAATAATGAAGATAGAGTGGATCACTCGCAACGGTTTGCCAGCGATGGATATTGTCCAGCCAAGTAGCAGTTTTTGTTTCGGTGAGCGTTTCTTGTCCATTGGCATCGGTCACGCGCCAGCGCCACCATATCTGCGCCCCCGGGGGCAGGGAGCCGCTCTGACGCATTTCCCATGTCCATTCCGCAGCGACGGTTTTCCCAGGTGCGAATTGTGGAAACGCCTTGGCGATTACTTCCCCGCAAGTTTGCTGTTGACTTCCATATTCCAAAACGATGGAATGAATTTCCACGGAACTGCTCACGGCGAATTGGAATGTAGCCGTTTCCGGGAAATCTAGGACAATCTTATTCTCAGTTATATCTGCCACGGATGCAGCTTGTACCGCAAAAACAGGCAGCAGGCTGAGGGTTAGCATGAACGCTATAATTAATTTCCGCATGGATACTCCATCGCTGTTCCTTGTGACGCAAAGCCGTGTTCCACCCGACGATTGGCGTTTGTGCAGTGCTCCGTAGTTTATCATGGGAAGGCAGTCTACCTTCCAGCTTCTTTTCAACCAAGAGCGCTTGGTTTGACGCATGTATGTCTTGCATGTATAATCTTTTTTTAAGTCCCCGTATGGGGATTTCTTGAGGTATTTATGGCCCTACGCGGCAACCTACGTGACTTTACAATTACTCAATTGCTCAACTTGATCAATCTGGCGAAAAAGACGGGTACGCTCGTCGTGGATGGACCAAGCGAGCAGGCGTATGTCTCCTTTCGGGATGGCAAACTGGCGTACGCGCGCGTGGGACAGGATGATGGAAGTCTAGCCGCTGTTCTGCATAAAGCCAACAGACTGACGGTCAATCAGTACCGTGCCATTATCGAACGTACCGGCCGGATCAACGACAAAGAACTGGGCTTACTTCTGATTAATGCCGGTTACCTCTCGCAGGAAGAAATTCTTGGACACTTGCAAGGCTATTTTACGGAAGCTATCCGCCGTCTCTTTACGTGGGTGGAAGGCTTCTTCCGTTTTGAAGGGGGCATGCTGCCACCCGACGACCGCATCAATGTGCGTCTGGATCTCGAAAACATAATTATTGAAGGGTCACGCCAGCTGCGGGAATGGGAGCAGCTACAGGATGAAATTCCCAGCCTGGATATGGCGCTGAAGTTTACCGATCGGCCTCTAAAAAATGTGAATCTAAGTGTAGAAGAATGGCGGGTTGTTTCCTACATTAATCCAAAGAATACGATGAAGCAGATCGCTCATACGAACAAGATGAACGATCATGAAATCCGCCGCATCGTGTATGCATTATTGCAGGCAGGTCTGGTGGAAATTGTCCGGCCGGAGGGCATGGTGATCCCGCAAAGCCCGAAAACCTTCCCAACACAGAACAAGGAAGAACAGAAATCATTGGTCAATAAATTAATCGGGCGTATTCGATCACTGTAGTCATTCACGCGAAGGATAAGTACTTATGCAAACAGTCAAAATGGTGGTCACAGGTCCCTTCAGCGCCGGCAAGACAGAATTCATCCAGTCTGTCAGTGAGATTGACGTTGTCTCCACGGAGCGCAAAATCTCCAACGCCGCAGAGCGTTCGGTGAAAGAATCGACAACGGTCGCGATGGACTTTGGCCGTATCACCGTGGACGAAGATCTTGTCCTGTATTTGTTCGGCACACCCGGACAAAAGCGTTTTGATTTCATGTGGGAAATCCTCTCCGAGGGGATGCTCGGCTTTATCGTAATGGTGGATAGTACCCGTCCCGAAACCTTCCGCGAAGCGCGTTCCATCCTGGAGACGTTCCGCGCCTATGCTCCTACGCCTTATGTAGTCGCCGCCAACAAACAGGATAAGGAAGATGCCTGGGATCTCGAAGATATGCGCCATGCGCTCCGGCTCGATAGCAAAGTTAAATTCCTTCCATGTGTCGCCACCGACAAGAACAGCGTCAAGTCTGTGTTATTGGAATTGCTTTACAGTATTCTTGCTGAAATGGAGGCGGGTGGTTAGACGTACCCGCACACACAGGAAGACGTGTCATCTATAACGACGGATCAGGGAATTGTTCATTATGAGGTCTATGGGCGGGGGAAACCCGTAATTCTTCTGCACGGCTGGCTCGGTTCCTGGGGCCTGTGGCAGGAGACGATGGGTTATCTGGGGCGCTACTATCGCACCTACGCCTTGGATTTTTGGGGATTTGGGGAATCGGGCAAGAAGCGCGAAACTTATGCCGTACAGGATTTCGTCAGCCTGGTCAACCAGTTTATGGAGCAGCTTGGCATCAGCAAAGCACCTCTCGTGGGTCACAGCATGGGTGGGACAGTGAGCCTTTCGGTGGCAATTCGCTATCCTGAGCGGGTGAGCAAAGTGGTTGTGGTAGGTTCCCCCATTGTGGGCTCTTCTTTAGCTCCCTTACTGAAGATTGCAGGTTATCGCTCCAGTGCGTTTCTGCTCTTTAATATGATGGGTCCGTTCCGGGCGTGGATGAAGTATTATTATTCCCACATGATTTGTTCGGACCCACGTTTTCCCGAGATGATGGATCGCGATCTCTCGCGCACAACACTCGAATCCTTCCTGCTGTCGATCGCCTCACTCCGCCGAACGGATCTGCGTCCGCTGCTGGATCAGATTAAGATTCCGGCTCTCGGGATCTATGGCGACAGGGATAAAGTTGTCCACCCAAATCAATGGCAGCCGATGCAAAAAGGAATTGCTCACGCCCGTATCGAGCGTTTTCCGATGTCTGGGCATTTTCCGATGCTGGAAGAACCTCAGCAATTTACCGCGCGGCTCAAGGATTTCCTTGATGGAGATGATAGTATTCAATCACCACGTTCTTCGACATCCTTTTCTCCCACACCTTCCGTGACACTTGCCCCATGATACAAACCACTGACTATCACTACCCCAATCGAATGGGGAGAATCATCTTACTCTCCATGGAAGAAGTCATGGGGCAGAACGGCGTCAATGCTCTTCTAAAATTAGGGACGCTTTCTTCCCTGATCAATAATTATCCTCCCGATAATAATGAGTTGAAATTTCCCTTTGCTGCCGTCACGAACCTGACAGAAACCCTGGAACAGGCCTACGGTCCCCATGGGGGTCGCGGGCTTGCCGTCCGTGTGGGGCGGGCGTGCTTCAACTATGGGGTCCGCCAATATGGTACCCAATTGGGGATTACGGAAATGGCATTTCGATTGTTGCCGCTTCCGGCAAAGCTCTCGGCTGGGGCAAAGGCATTTGCGCAGCTCTTTAACCAGTTCACAGATCAACGCGTGCGCGTAGAACGAGAGGATGGGAAAATCCTCTGGCACATTGAGCGCTGTCCATTGTGTTGGGAGCGCAAGGCAACGGATCCGGTCTGCCATTTGGCAGTGGGATTGTTACAGGAAGCACTCTTTTGGCTGAGCGGGGGCAAGGTGTTCAACGTGGAAGAGCAGACATGTATTGCCGCCGGTGACGAAAGCTGTACGATCGTGATCGACGAATCCCCTATTTTCTAAATCAATTTCATCACTATACAATTTTGTTGGCGCAATGTGTTGGAAATGAAGTTTGCGCCCCAGTTTTAAGGTTTTGTGGAATAATTACATTGATATGCTCAAGGTAATTCTCAACGCACTGCATCCAATCACGCCATTTAATGAACCTGCTCGGGACCTGCGTATACAAAATCACCCACTTTGGCTTCACCAGCGGAATGTACTTGCTCCTTACATT
>JBKPQD010000337.1:0-13000 GCA_046733915.1 Chloroflexota bacterium | reverse complement strand
ATCCTGGACGCTGACAACCTGGCTCGATCCACGCCAGCCGCCGCTTCCCGTGCGTGCCACGGAATTCCGCGCAAAGGATGAAGACCCTGGCTTCGCTTTTCACAAAAATCACATCAGCTGCTGGGTGGGCGCGGTCGAGCTGGGTGAAGATGATATTCTCCTGCTTGGCGCGCTGGATTTAAGCGGACGCGTCGAACTCGATGGCATAACCCTCCATGGCTTTTTCGAAGACGGGCATAAAGGTCAATGGTTTCTTGCTCGGGGCGCGGAAGACGTTGTGTTTTCGAGCTATGCGAGTGAGCTCAGCCGAACATTTGGAACCGGACGATTTGCCAATGCGCCGCGCGTTTGGTGTTCCTGGTACAGTCTTTACGGTTGGGTCAATGAGCGCCTGTTTCTGAGTGTGCTTCGTGATTTCGACAAGATGCCATTCGATGTATTCCAGATCGATGATGGCTGGCAAATCGCCCACGGGGACTGGGAAGCCAATTCCAAATTTCCATCCGGTATGAAATCGCTGGCGGATAAGATCTCGGCAATGGGCCGGACGCCGGGAATATGGCTGGCGCCATTCATGGTTTCAGCAACTTCGCGACTGGCAAAAGCTCACCCGGATTGGCTGCTCCGTGATGAACAAGGAAATCCCATCGAGGCGGGAATTACATGGAGCGGAACACCTTTGGCGTTGGATGTGACGCATCCGGAAGTTTTGGAATGGCTAGCCCAACTTATCCGCAAGGTGCGCGGCTGGGGATACCGCTACCTCAAATTGGATTTTTTGTATCTTGGCGGAGTTGTGGGCAAACGTTTCAGCGATGTAGCCCGTGAGTCCGCCTATCGCAATGTGATGCAAGTCATCCGAGAAGCAGCTGGTAATGCTTATATTCTTGCCTGCGGCGCGCCTATCCTCCCGTCCCTTGGATTATGTGACGGACTCCGCGTGGGTCCGGATGTGGCTCCATTCTGGCTGAATAAACCACTGACCGTCTGGTTGAATAATCCGAATGATACATGCACGCAGAACGCAGTGCGGACGAGTCTGCACCGCTTATGGTTGAATCCGGTAGTAAACGTTGACCCGGATGTGATGTTTTTCCGCTCGAAACACAACGCGCTTCAAGCCCATGAAAATCAACTGCTTAAAGCGCTGGGCATTCTCACCGGATTTAAGGCCACCTCTGATCTGCCACACTGGATGACCGTATCCGATCAAGACGCGCTGCGCGAATTTCTTGAATCTGGCCATACAGTCCAGAAGACGAGCCGCTACGAATATCTAATCGATGGTCACCTTGTTGATTTTCGCTCTGCGGTTCCGATTGTTACGTCCGATAAAAACGTGCCTGTTTGGTTTGCGAAAAATATAGGACTGCTCAAGATTATTGCGTATCAAGCGTTTCCCGCCATATTGAAAAGCTTGAGCCTGTAGGCTTCGCCTAACGCCTTTTCATGATCAACCAGGCGCTCGTGAAGAATGTGTCTCCTAATTTCCAAAGCCTGGAGAAGAATTCTGCATGGCTTTCTTCGCGGACTTGTGGATGCACCAACTCATCCGGTCCCTTCAACTGCGGCCCGCGCGGCGCTCCTAAGAACTCGGCAAAGCCATTCGGACTCATGAAGAGGCGAAATCCGGAACCGGGCAGCACATCTCGCACCGCCGACAGGGGATGGATCACAGCACGTTTATGATAGCGTGCGATTTTTGCTCGCATCTCGTCTGGCAGGCAGACGGTCGCCAAGTCGCTGCAGATTTGGCGGGCAGGATTATCGAGAATCCCCAGCGTAATTGCTTCCAAGTTATCAAATTTTTCGCCCACCTTCGCATGGACACATTCACAGAATTTCTGCACATCCATGCCAATTTCGCGCAGCGGAATGCGAACAAAGGGACGCTTGCCGTACTCATCCTGAAATGCATAATGCACGCCCAGGCCCATTGTGACCTCGAGCATGACCCGGCGACCGGATGAGATATCGATTTCGCCGCAATCGATGGCGAGGTGAGAGTAACCATATCTGCCGGTGAGGCTGTTGATTGTCCTGCTAATTTCATTACGGGGTACAAAAAGTAGTAAGTCCCCCTCCGATTCATTGAATGCAGTTTGGAAGGGTCCGCTGGGCTTGCCCGGTACGATCGGTAGCTGCTCGTCCAAATAGGACTTTTTCAACCATGTCCCCTTAATATGTGATGGGTCGGTCAATTTATAGTTTGTCATAGGGTCTGCCAGTTTTGATCCCCTGATGGGTTGCGGGGATCCTCCGTGCCTGCTGATCTCTTAATTAATTACGACGTTTCATAGTGTTTCATTACTGAACAGCATGTTTGCTCACAACAGCCTTGATTAAGGTAAATCTTGGTCAGGAACGCCGTTGATCAGACGAGTTCGAAAATAGTGATCTCGGGCCGACAATTCCATCGGACAGGTAAACCTGCCATGCCCACTCCACGATTTGTGTATTGGTACATCTCCCCAATCTTATACAAGCCACTGGGATACTTGCGACCGAGGTACGGTAGAATGGGCGGTCCCAAAAACGGAAGCACAACCTGTCCACCATGTGAATGACCGGAAACTTGCAAGTCGAAGCTCCCGGTTCTTGCACTTTTGTCCGCAAAATCCGGCTCGTGAGCGAGGAGAATGGCAGCAGTATTGTACGTTAGCTGTGAAGCGATCGACTCTAAGTCAGGAACACCTTCCCATATATCATCCACTCCGCATAAATGTAAGTGTGCATTCGCGCGGGTCAGCGTGAACACAGAGTTTGTTAGATCTCGTATGCCACAGGTAGAAAACATAATACGGACCGCTTCAGCATTTGTCCAATAGTCATGATTACCCAGCACGGCAAACGTGGGAATCGTCTGCGAGAGCGGCGATAAAACTGTAATCAGATCTTGAAGCAGTTGTGGGGAGGTCTCATCGAATTGATGACCGATCAGGAAATCTCCAGTGATCAACAAGACATCGGGCTTTTCCCCAGTAATCAGATCCATCACTTCCTGCAGACGCTCCCGATTCATCCAACCACCCATGTGGATATCGCTGATCTGGGCAATTCGAATGCCGGAGAATGATCTAGGGAGTCTCTTCAACCTGAGACGCACTCGCTCCACTCGGAACAGACCCGGCTCGATCAAAAAACCATACGCTGCCGCACCCAGCGAAAGAAGAAAGAGATCCAGAAATCCAAACCAAAAGAGCTTAAGAAATTCACGACGCGTTACACGATGCCGCATAACAGCCGGACCTGGAATTTCATAGTGAGATCTCTCAATAGATTGTGATGGTTCAATCTTACATAACGCAAGCGGTGAGTTTTTCCCGAATATGGATGCTTAGTGATACAGGGCATCCGTCTTTGCAGCCATGATGAAATCGTTCCTGTGCAGACCGCCAATTTTATGAGACCACCAATTTATAGTTACCTTTCCCCACTCCGTGATGATTAGAGGATGGTGATCCTCCGCTTCGGCAATCGTAGCCACCTCGTTTGTAAATTCCATTGCCTCGGCAAAATTCTTGAATTTAAAAACGCGTTCCAGTCGCTGCATGCCATCCACTTCCTTGATTCCCCATTGCTGGATCTGGGGCAACAAATCCTGAATCTCGGCCTCTGAGAGCGTCGACCCGCCACCTCGAAGCGATACACACTTTTCGGTCGCAAGTTCTACCATGTTTACTCCTTTGCGTTTAACGAAGAAACAACGCGAATTTTATTTGGTGTTGACGTTCGTGTCAGAAACAGAGTCTGGTTTTTCCTCGTCTGAGGAAAATGTATCGCGGAAGGAACGAATTCCCTTTCCCAATTCACTCATCGTCTTGGAAAGACGACCCGGTCCAAAGATTAGGACGACGAGGACGAGCACAATCAACAGTTCCGGCCAACCAATGTCAAACATGTTTGCTTTCCTTTCGCAAAAGTGTAAGACGATAAGGTGAGAAAGGCATTAGAGCGCCAGCCCGCTGATGCATTCCGATGACATCACCAGGCTGATTCTAATGATCGCGTAAATGTTTAGCGGATTAATTCGGGGATGGTTTCGAAATCCTGAACCGAATCCAGATGGATTCGTAATACCTTTCTGCCCGCATCAATCAATGCCTGGTAATCGCCCAACGCCTGAGCGCGGATCAAGGTGCCAAAGGTAAGTCCTTCGGTGGGGATTTCAAAATCGGCGGCAGGCTCGGCAGTGATGACAATAAACAGCGCATTCGCGGGCCCCCCTTTGTGGAATTGCCCCGTAGAATGCTGGAAGCGCGGACCAAAACCAGCAGTCACCGCGTTATGCGTCTTGGCGCGAATCGCCACGCGCATCGCCTGGAGCGTTTTGATCATATCCTCATTGCGTGGCAGGTAAGCATTGATGGCTACATATCCATTCGGCTGAGCAGCAGCCAGGAAGTTATTCAACACATCCGTAAGCGAATTGCCACTTACCTGGGAAGGCGAGAACACGCTGTACGTCTCGCCGCGCCAGGCAGGTTTACCCTCCTGCAATTGGCCGCTCTTCTGGTAATCAGCGATTTTCGCCTTAGTAATTTTCTTGCTGCTCTCCACATTCGGTTGGTCAAACGCGTTGATACCCAGGATGGAGCAAGCGACAGCAACGGCAACTTCCCAGCGGTACATTTCGGCGGCAACTTCATAAAAATCGGGGATGGCAAACTCGATCACGGGATGCCCGGCCTCACGCAGCGATTTCATCGCATCATCCAGTTCGCCGGTCTGCCGTAGGTAAACAAAGGTACGATCGTTTCCATATACACCCGGCTCGCCTACAGGCTCCAACGGCACAGGCAGGATACCCTTGCCGTTCTTGCCACTCGACTCTGCGATAATCTGCTCGATCCAGCCAGCGAACGCGGCCAGGGGCCGGTCACTGAGGATTGTGAGCTTGTCACGGCCGGCGAGAGCGGATTCTGCCATCACAGATCCCAACGCCAGCCCGGGGTTGCGCGCCACCGGCACAGATTCCGAACATTGAGCGCGCATCCATTCGGCGCGACCGATAAAACGATCCAGATCCACGCCGAGCAATGCTGCCGGAACCATGCCAAAATCTGTCAGCGCAGAAAAACGTCCGCCAACCGTTTCGTCGGATGAGAAGATCCTGCGAAAATTATTCTTACGGGCAAGCGCTTCAAGGGAGGTTCCCGGATCGGTGGTAGCGACGAAACGCGAGCCATCGCCATTGCTCATTTTCCAAAAGTAATCAAATGCCGCCATCACTTCAGCGGTACCCCCAGATTTACTGGCAACAATATATAGACTCTGCTTGGGGGGAAAGTTTCCACTCGTTAGCGATACCTGCTCCGGATCCGTGGAATCCAAGATCGCGAGAGAAAGAGGGGCCTTTAGATTCGCTGCACTTTGCAAGGAACTGAGTACTTCTGCCGTAAGGGAAGAACCTCCCATGCCCAAAACCAGGGCGCGGTGAATCCCTTCTTTGTGAATTTCATCGGCAAAGGATTTATAAGTAGGGATCAATTGCCGCGCTTTTAACGGCGAATCCAGCCAGCCCATTCGAATCTTGATTTCTGCCTGGCCTTCGGGATCCTCCGTCCACAGGCTGGGATCGTGCGCCCACAGTCGCGCAAGGACCGCGTCCGCTTCCAGCTGCAGCAGTCTTCTGGAAACGGCCCCTGCGATCGGCCCCAGTGAGGAAGCGAAGTTCTGTCTTCGCTCTTCAATGGTGGCCAAGAGTTGTGTGAACGCCTCGGCAAACGCCTTGACACCTTCCTCTTCCAATTCCTTGGTCACTTGCTCCATAGAAATACCCGCAGCTTCGAGTTGATTGATGGTCTCCTGTGCCGCTGCAAGATCGCGCGTGAGAGTCACTTCGGCAACGCCATGATCGGCAAATGCTTTCAGTGTCGCGGGAGGGACGGTGTTCACCGTTTCGGGGCCGATCAGATTATTTACATAGATCGTATCCGGATAAGCAGGATTCTTTGTGCTCGTGCTCGCCCACAACGGACGCTGGACGCGGGCACCCTTGACCTTGAGGTTCTCCCAGCGGCGATCCGAAAAGGTTTTTTGAAATTCATCGTAGGCAAGCTTGGCGTTTGCAATCGCTGCCTTTCCTTTGAGCTCGGAACCCTCAGGAAGTTTTGGATCGATTTTCGTGTCGACGCGCGAGACGAAGAACGATGCTACAGAGGCGATATGGTCAATCGGCTGTCCTGCGGCAATGCGGTCTTCCAATCCGCTGAGGTAGGCATTCATCACTTCAGCATAACGCACCAGGGAGAAAATTAGCGTCACATTGATATTCAAACCAGCGGCGATCGCCTTACGGATGGCTGGAATACCCGCCTCCGTCGCAGGAATCTTGACCATTAGGTTTGGACGCGCCACACGCACCCAAAGCTGCTCGGCCTGCGCCACTGTTTTTTCGGTGTCGCTGGCGATAAAGGGACTCACCTCTAGGCTGACATATCCATCACCACCATTGGTCTCTTCATACAAGGGAGCGAACGCATCGCACGCCTCACGTATATCTTCGATGGCAAGCTGCCAGAAGATCTTTTCGGAATCCCAGCCAGCCCACGCCATCGATTTGAGTGCTGCATCATAGTCGGTGGATTTGGCAATGGCGTTATTGAAAATCGTCGGATTGGAGGTAACACCCCGGATTTCGCCGCGGTCGATCATGGCTTGGAATTCCCCATTTTCCAGGATTTTTCGCTGGATGTTGTCATACCAAAGGGATTGTCCGAGCTGAGTTAATTTTGAAATTGGATTCATGTTTTTATCCGTTTGAAAGTTTGATGGTTCAAGCACCACAGCTAGCCTTCCAACTTGCCAGCCGTTTCCAGCTGATGTATTTTCCCCACACGCCGTGCCAATCGCTCTCCGCCCGCTTCCTTACCAATATAGTGGGCGTTCAAAAATGCTTTTATCAAGGCTGCCGCAAGTTCCGGCCCGATGACGCGACCGCCGAGGCAGAGAACATTCATGTCATCGTGCATCACGCCCTGCGCGGCAGAATAGGTGTCATGGCAAATAGAGGCGTAAACGCCTTTCATTTTGTTGGCAGCGATACACGCGCCAACTCCAGAACCGCAGCAAAGAATACCGCGTTCAGCCGTACCGGTTTGAATGGCTAGACCCACCTTTTCAGAATAGTCCGGGAAATCTACCGGTTCCGCACTGTCCGTACCGACATCGACCGGTTCATGGCCTGCCTCGCGAACCGCGTCGAGGACAGTTTTTTTAAGGGGAAACCCGGCATGGTCAAATCCAACGACAACTTTCATCTTGCCTCACTTTTAGAACCAATTTGCGCCGATTAATTTGCCAATCCCGACAACAAAGAGAAATATTCCGGCAATGAAGTAAATCACCCGCGCAGCGGTATCACCGAATATCAGATTAAAAAGCTTTCCAGGGCGGCTGACAATTCTCCAATTCAAGGCGGAGCCTAGCATGGTGAGCACACCCATCGCGATGAAGATCAAGCCTGTCACAGTTGGATTGACAGTCATTCCAATAATGCTTTCGCTCGTGCGAGCACGTTCTCCACAGTGAATCCGAATTTTTCGAAGACCACTTTCGCCGGGGCAGACGCGCCGAAATGATCGATGCCTATGATCGACGTGGCGTAGCGGTCCCAGCCGAGGGTGGCTCCGGCCTCGACGGCGAGGCGCCTGGTGATATTTTTTGGCAACACAGATTCACGGTAGGCTTGATCCTGTCCTTCGAACAGGTCCCAGCTTGGGAAAGAGACCACACGGACGCCGCGTCCTTCGTCGGCGAGTTTTTGTGCGGCTTCGAGGATCAAACTTACTTCCGAACCCGATGCCATCAGAATGATCTCGGGCGTGCCGAAATCTTTTAAGACATAAGCTCCTTGGGTTAATCCACCGTTGGCAGTTCCTTCGAGTGTAGGCACGGCTTGGCGCGTCAGGGCGAGAGCGGTCGGTCCATCACGGCGCGTGATGGCGACCCTCCAGGCTTGAGCGACCTCATTCGCGTCCGCCGGGCGAATGACAGTCAGGTAAGGGATAGCGCGTAATCCCGCCAGTTGTTCGATAGGTTGGTGGGTAGGACCGTCTTCACCAAGTCCGATACTGTCATGGGTGAATACAAAAATCGAGGGGGCCTCAGAAATTGCCGCAATGCGAATCGCAGGCTTCATGTAATCGGAAAAAATCAGGAAAGTGCCACCATAGGCGATAACGCCACCGTACAGGTTCAGACCGTTAAGAGCTGCGCCCATGGCATGCTCACGGACGCCAAAGCGCAGATAGCGCCCTGCCGGGTTATCCTTTTGGAAATCACCAGCCTTGTCAAACAATGTGTTGTTCGACGGGGTCAAATCAGCCGAGCCTCCTACCAGCTCAGGAAGTTTCTCTGCCAGAGCGTTGAGAACCTTTCCGGAGGAGGCGCGTGTTGCCATGCCTTTTGCGTCGGCGGGGAATGTGGGTAAATCGGCGTCCCATCCATCGGGCAATTGACCTTTCAGTCGGCGGTCGAGTTCCACCCCGAGGGAAGGGTACATGCGTTTATAGGCATCGAAGCGCATGTTCCAGTCGGTTTCGCGTTCGCGTCCGCGGTCGATCGCTTCGCGATAAAACTCCAAGACATCGCCGGGAATCAGGAAACGCGGCTCGACCGGCCAACCCAGATTTTCCTTCGCCGCCTTCAATTCATCCTCCCCCAGCGGCTCACCATGGGCCTTCGATGTTCCTTGCTTGTGTGGCGCTCCGAAGCCGATCGTCGTGCGCACATCGATGAGTGAGGGACGCGGGTCCGCTTTCGCATTGCGAATCGCTGCATCGATGGCTTCGACATCATTACCATCTTTCACTTTCTGAACGTGCCAGCCATAAGCCTCAAAACGGGCAGCGCGGTCTTCTGTGAATGCCAGATCGGTCGAACCATCGATTGAGACCTGATTGTCATCGTAAAGATAGATGAGACGTCCCAGCTGTAAATGCCCTGCCAGCGAAGCAGCCTCAGAAGAAATTCCTTCCATCAAGTCGCCATCGGTCACAATTGCATAAACGAACGACTGGATGATCTCGTGTCCGGGCTGGTTGAACGTAGCCGCCAGATGCGTTGCGGCGATTGCCATGCCAATGCCGGTACCAAACCCTTGCCCCAGCGGGCCGGTCGTTGTTTCGACGCCGGGCGTAAGCCCATGTTCCGGATGACCCGGCGTTTTGCTGCCGAACTGGCGGAAGTTTTGGATCTCGTCGAGAGAAAGATCATAGCCCGTCAGATGGAGCAGCGAGTAGAGCAACATAGAACCATGCCCGCCCGAAAGGAGGAACCGATCGCGTCCTGGCCAGACCGGGTTACGCGGGTTGAAACGCAGGTGGCGAGTCCACAGGGTGTATGCCATCGCCGCAGCACCCATCGGGAGTCCGGGGTGGCCAGAATTCGCTTTTTGAACCGCATCCGCAGAAAGAAAACGGATCGTATTGATCGCACGAGTTTGTAGATCGTCTGTCATCTAAACCTACCTAAAAGAGATACTTCATTTTACCATTGGGTTATCGGGGATATAATCGGCATGCGTAAAGGAGGCATTGCAATGAATTTCATCCGGCGAGGATTGGACGACTATAGTTGTCAAATCCATACGTTGGTGTAAAACAGACGCCCAGCCCATTGTTAACCTTTATCGTTTGATCTCCATTTGACCAGTTGTTCAAATCAATTCCAGGTGATCAGGCGGGTTCGTAATTCACAATGCTCATGAGTGAACCCGCGTGACCCTGACACTATATGAAAATTTCCTAAGTCGCACGATGGAGCCGGAAAATATGTCCAAAAAGGAAGTATCCATTAGGCGCCCAAGCCGTCTTGGAGAAGATTCAGACCAAGAGTCCCGGGAATTACTCGGAGAGAATGGTCCCGCCGTCAAAACAGCCGCAACGAAAAACCTGTCAGGAGAATACCTTTTGAATAACCTGGTCCATATCGCAGAGCAGTTTCAGTCGCAAGGCAGAGTGATAGAAATACGTGAATTCGGCAATGGGAATATCAACGACACATATCTAATTACATCCGATTCATACGACGAAAGACATTTTGTATTACAGCGGATAAACACGCATGTTTTTAAACAGCCCAAGCTAATCATGCAGAATATGCGCACGTTCACCGAGCATATGCGCAAACGGGCCCGCGAGGAAGGCCACCATTGGGAAATGCCGCGCGTTCTCAAAACGTTCCACGACCAGGATTTTTATATTGACTCGGCGGGAGACTTTTGGCGGGCGATCAGCTATGTAAATGCGGCACGCTCCTTTGATACCATCCGTGATCTCAACCATGCACGCGAGGTAGGTCACGCGCTGGGTACCTTTCAGCATCTCATCAGCGACCTGCCGATTGAGCGACTCGCGGACACTCTCGAGGGGTTTCATATCATGCCGCGCTACCTGCAACAATATGATCAGACGTTTTCTAACAACGGCCATAAATTGAGTGCCGAGGTAAACTATGGCGTCCGGTTCATTGAGGCGCGCCGCGAGTGGGCACATATCTTGGAGCGCGCTCGCGAGTGCGGCGAGCTTCAGCTGCGTCCGGTTCATGGCGACCCCAAGGTCAATAATGTGATGATCGAGGAGTCCACGGGGCGTGCCATCAGCCTGGTGGACCTAGATACCGTCAAACCAGGACTCATCCATTATGACATCGGCGATTGCATGCGATCGGGCTGCTATCCAATGGGCGAGGAGACCGAACTATGGGAGGCGGTTCAGTTCGAGCCGGAAATTGGTCGGGCCATTCTGACCGGTTACCTCACACAGGCGCGGCACTTCCTCAACGAAGCAGATTACGATTATTTATTTGACTCGATCCGCCTGTTGACCTTTGAGCTGGGCGTACGATTTTTCACCGACTACTTGGCGGGAAACGTGTATTTCAAAGTGAAACATCCGGAGCATAATTTGCTGCGCTCCCTGGTCCAGTTCAAATTGACAGAATCCATCGAAGCTCACGAATTGGATATCCGCAACATTATCCAAGGCATGGTATCTCGCCCGGTATGACCCAACGTTTCTTCTCGCTGGTGCCTTTCCCGGATGTGCATATCCCTGAAATTGCCATCTCCGGGAAGATTGCCCGGCAGAAAAATACACTCTCTGTATATTTTTCCATCACGGGGAAGACAGAACAGATCCTTTTCCCGGAACCGACCGCTCATGCAGCCCGTAAGGACGATCTATGGAAGGCCACCTGCTTCGAATTTTTTATAGCCATTCCCCACAAACCCTTCTATTGGGAATTTAACATGTCTCCGTCGGGAGATTGGAATATCTACCATATGGATGCGTATCGCCGAGTTGGTTTTAGGGAGGAAACACGAATTCAGCGACTACCGTTCTCCGTCCGCAAAAAGCCAGGATACATTTCGCTGGAATCTTCCGTGGAGTTAAGCTCAATCATTTCCACGGAGCACCCGATCGAAGTGGGAATCACAAGCGTGATCCATGGAAACGATGGACAAGAAACATATTGGGCGCTTGCACATCCGAATCCGCGGCCGGATTTTCATTTGCGAGAAAGCTTTATTCTTTTACTGGCAGGATAAAATTGCCGGTCACCTTCACGAGGCTGGCACGTTGCATCGCCCGCCAGGCTGCGTAAGCGGCAACAAGGGAGTCTAATTCTTTGGAGGAATGTAGATTTTCCAAAGGAAGAGTTCCCTGCATTAATTTGTGGCGCGTAATCTCTTCAAAGAATTTCATCGGATCATTGATTTGCAGCCCCTCATCATACAGGATCAACCCACGTTGAATTCGTCCCTCGAGGGTGCGACGCAGCAATAGATCCTTCGCACACAACGCCTGGAAACATTTCTGGGAATCAGTCTCGAACCACCGGTAAGGACCCTCCTCGGATATCAATCGAAAGCCCGCTTGGGAAAGCTTCTGCTTAAAGTCTATGCTTTTCGCGGTCGTCGCTTTTCGATCTGGCGAATTTACGGCAAGCAGCACCTCGGGATACTCCAGTAAACAGGCGAGAGTCTCGGCGATACCCCAGTTGACAAGAGCAACTACCTGGAGATCCGCGTCCAGGGCTGTAAACGTCACCGGTTTTCGTCCGGATGAGAGATCGACGCCTGCAAAAAAGATAGGTTCGGATGCCATGCCAATGTTCCTTTCACCTCTTGTCTAGCAAGAGGCGAATTGTTCGCTGCTATTCTCGGCTGGCAATCGGCTTCAAATAAGAATCGAGTAGCACATCCATCTGCTCAAACGACTCACATACGAAGAACATGGGGTTGAACGCATATACAGTTTTTGGAATACGAGCGATGGTTTCGACATCGAATGGCGCCAGAATGACCTCACCACCGAAGTAACCATCACGTGATATCCCGAGTGACTCATAGAGAGAATGGACGACATTCCAACCCTGATCCTGTGATGACATCTGCCCACGCCGATGCAGATTATTGACACCGTCAATGATACGGTATACCTCGCTCTGGTGGGCAAAAAACTGGTCGCTCAACTGCTCAAACGCATTCCCCGTGTAGTTAATCACCTTGTCTCGTGAAAGTCGATAAAACTCCATGATGGTGTTCGCCAGCTCTGCGCGCCCCGAGATAATCCCCGCGCCGAAGATCTTGAACCGGTTGCTGTCCATTACCAACCCGAACTCGGTGCTGTACCACGCCAGACGCTTGATTACTTCCTTTTCATCCGGCGTCGCCTTCAGATAGGCAGGCGCGAATTTGTCTTCGATGTGGGCATAGAAATCCATGGTGAGGTACGGCAAGTGCCCGAAAATATCATGGAACATGTCCGGCTCGGGTGTAAATTCCATCTGCTCGCGACTGCGCAAATAGTCGGTGATCAGGAAAATTCGATGGGAAAATTTTTTGTACCAGTCGTCGGCGAGAGTATATCGAACGACTGTACGTTCGATATGCCAGCCGGTGCGGGGCGTGATATGTTCGTTCAGGTGAGCAACTGTAGGAATATGAGAGGGGTCGAGCTCCAACAACTCTAGCCCTTTTTTGAACTCTTTG
>JBKPQD010000336.1:0-5741 GCA_046733915.1 Chloroflexota bacterium | reverse complement strand
GGTGCGGGTGCCGGCTCGAATGCGGTCGCGATCTATCAAACTAAGAACGGCGGCGATAGCTGGGAACAGACCTATATCAACGATCCGAATGACCCCAAAGCAGCCGACTCTTTGCCTCTGGGTGGGATCAAGTCTGATCTTGTGGCTCTCAACGTGAAAACGGCCTGGGTAACCGGTGTGATCTATGCGCCGGGCGAGGCGTATCTCTACCGCACCGACGATGGCGGGCAGACCTGGACCCAAATTAAGTTGCGATTACCAGAAAGCACGCAGAATAATGAGGTCAGCATCGACAGAGACCAGTTAAAATTCGTTTCTGCCACGGATGGCTTCCTGGCATTACGAATGGCAGGGGACACCACCCAAACAGCGGTATATGTCACGCAGGATGCGGGCAACACCTGGGCAGTCCCGTCCACTCCGCTAAGCGGGGCCGGCGCGTCTGTGTTCCTGTCGCCGCAGGAAGCGGTCATTTATAACGGAGAGCAGTTTTACGTCACGCAGGATGCGGCGCGCACATGGGTTACCGTTACGCCCAATATTTCGTTTGGCGATTCGTTCGCCGGCATGGATTTTGTCAGCACGTCCTCCGGCTGGGTTCTCACATTTGATGGGAACCAGCGCTCGCTATATCGAACCACAGATGGAGGCGCAACATGGTCCGCCGTACTACCCTGATCGTTTTATCTGTACTGTTCTTAATGGGATGCAGACCGGCTTCCCCCACGCCGACGGCTACGCCCGTGACTGACGCGACGTCTCTTCCCGAACGGGCGTTGATCACGCCGGGGATTCCGACGCAAGCTGCACCCCTATCGGGCATCTCCGCGGATCAGGTAAAGAATGCGACTTACGAGCTGGGCGCGGCGAATAGTCCGCGGACCGTACAACTGGTCAATGGCGTCTATCAGGAGGGCGCCGCTGGAGGTGCGGATTTTGTCGAAGTTCGTGTCACCGATTTCATCGCTTTAGGCGACATCGACGGCGATGGAGTCAACGAAGCTGCGGCAATGGTCTCTGAAAATTATGGTGGAAGCGGTGTATTTGTCTTCCTGGCTCTTTATTCTGCAAAGAACGATTCGGCGGTTTTTCAAGCCTCTGTGTTCGTCGATGATCGTCCACAGATCAACTCCATTGCAGTCGAGGATCGGGCAGTGAAGCTGGACGTCGTCGTTCACGGAAAGGATGACCCGATGTGTTGTCCTGCTCTGCAAACCCAGCGAGAGTACCGTCTGGTCAACAATCTGTTGGATTTGACCAAGTTCGCCACCTTCACGCCAGATGGCAAGCCGCGCACGATCAAAATCGAAATCCCGTTAAATGGGATGGAGGTCTCCAGCTCGATTGAGGTGAAAGGCAGTGTGGCGATCGCGCCGTTCGAGAACAACCTCACCTATAGTGTCAAGGATGGCGCGGGCGTGGAGCTGTCGCGCGGCGCGGTCCCGGTGAACGCCGCCGTTCCGGGTGGGCCGGGTACCTTTGACGTGGTGATCCCGCTGGGGAAGATTTTATCCAGCACCTTGATTATGATCGAGATCCAAGACGTCAGCGCCGTGGATGGCTCGCTGCTGGCAATGGATTCGGTGGAATTGGTTGTAAAATAATCATAGAGGCAGGCGACCGCCTGCTCTCCATGAGATTTATCCGTTTTGGAGGAAACCATGCCCAACACAGTTCGTGATTGGATGTCCAAACCTGTCGTGGTCGTCGACCCTGATTCGAGCGTGAAGTATGCTCTCACATTGATGCGCCGCCGCAAAATTCATAGCGTTGTCGTTTCGATGTCTGAGAAAAATCCTTCGTACGGCATTGTTACCTCCACCGATATCCGTGACAAGATCGTCGCCGCGGGTCGCAATCCGGCTGAAATGAGTGTGCGAGAGATTATGTCTGGTCCCATTATTACGGGCAATCCCGACTGGACGTTGATGGAATGCTCCAAGGTGATGCAGGAAAAACATATCCATCACCTTCCGATTGCGGATGAGAGCGGCTCATTGATCGGCTTAATCTCCGCTACCGACATCTTCACCGCAGTAGAAGAGTCGGGCTGGCAAGAGGCGGAATAAGATTCTGCGCAGGGGACGGTGGTTGGCCTCCCCTGCAATTTTCTCCATGCCGAATCAAAAATATTACGTCGTTTGGAAGGGACGCAAGCCCGGCATTTTTACCTCCTGGCCGGAAGCCGAAAAGCAGATCAAGGGCTTTGCCGGCGCGCAGTACAAGTCGTTCGGCTCGCGTCCGGAAGCAGAAGCTGCCTTTCAATCCGAGTACCACGCATACAAAGGCAAACCGTCCTCGCAAGGCAAGTGGAAACATGCCAGTGTCCAGCCGATGCTTCCCTCCTTGGCTGTAGACGCGGCCTGCAACGGATCACCCGGCATCCTCGAATTCCGCGGCGTGTTCACGGAGACCGGCGACGAGATCTTTCGCTTTGGGCCTTTCCCGGATGGCACGAACAATGTTGGCGAATTTTTGGCGATTGTCCATGCTCTAACCTGGATGCAAAAGCATAAATCGCCATTGCCCGTATACTCAGATTCTGAAAATGGAATCTCCTGGGTCTATCAGGGAAAGTGCAAAACGAAGCTACAACATACGTTATATAACGCGCCCTTATTTGCAATGATCCGTAGCGCCGAAAGCTGGCTCGCGGAAAACGAATTAGAAGAGGGCGCCATCCTGAAATGGGATACCCGGCTGTGGGGCGAGAATCCTGCCGATTTTGGCAGAAAATAAAAGGAGAATTTACCCACCCGTTTTTCCAGTATAAAAACCAGTCTTTCCGGCGATACCCGTTACAAGACTCGAAACTATACTACCAATGAAAAGGAGTGCTCCATGAGCAAAACTGTATTGGTAGAACTTTCTGATGCGTTGGCCGATGCCGCCGAACTTGCTGGCAGGTCCACGGTGTTGGTCAACGGGCGTCGCCGGTTATCGGCAAGCGGAATCATTTACGCCGCCGATCTTGTGCTGACGGCCGAACACGTGATCGAGAAGGATGAAGATATTTCCATTGTTCTCGCCGATGGAACTGAAATTCCAGCCAAGGCTGCCGGTCGCGATGCCGGAACCGATCTGGCTGTCCTCAAATTGGAACGCGCGGCCGGAGCGGTTGCAGAAGTAACGAAAAGCCCCGCCCGGCTCGGGCAGATTGTCCTTGCATTGGGTCGCCCCTCTCGCGACGGTCTGGAAGCCAGCCTGGGAACCGTGAGCGCCGTCGCTGGCCCGGTCCGTACGGGACGCGGTGGCATGTTGGAGCGCTATCTCCGCACCGACAGCATTTCCTACCCCGGTTTTTCGGGTGGGCCGCTGGTTGCAGCCGATGGGACCATCCTGGGATTGAATACTTCGGGTCTTTCGAATGGAGCAGCGATCACCATCCCTGCTGACATTGCCTGGAGCATCGCCGGCACGCTCGTCCAACATGGTCACGTCAAGCGCGGCTATCTGGGCATCCGTAGTCAAACCGTGGACATCGCCAATAACTCACAAGAGGCGCTCAAACGTAAGCAAGCGACCGGTCTGTTAGTGATGAGCGTCGAAAAGGACAGTCCGGCAGCCAACGGCGGATTGATCGTTGGCGATATTTTGGTCGCAGTGGCTGGCAATCCCGTCCTTCAGCATGACGAGCTTTTCACTCGCCTGAATGGTGATGTGGTGGGCAAATCCACGCCGATTGAAATTGTACGCGGCGGACAACCTCAAACACTGAATATTGTGATCGGTGAGAGATAGAATGAACTTCAACGGTACGTTTACACAAGTGATTACAGAACTTGTCGAGCAGGTATTGCCTTCGTTGGTCGTTGTGCGGGGTCGTCGCTTTGGCGCAGGCGCTGGTATCGTCTGGGACGCGAACGGCTTGATCCTGACCAACAATCACGTTGTCGGACGTCATATGCCCATCGTCGTTTTGCAGGATGACCGTGAGTATGAATCGAAACTGGTTGCTCGCGACCCAGACGTAGATTTGGCAATGCTCTCCATTGAGGCGACCGGTCTGACCCCGCTCAAGCTGGCTCCCGTTTCGCCGCGGGTTGGAGAGATGGTCTTTGCCTTTGGCCATCCGTGGGGCCAGCGAAATAGTGTAACCCGAGGGATCGTCAGTGCCCTGGTCACTGCCCAAAATCGACGCGGCGACAAATTGCCGATTGTCCGCTCCGACGCGCCTTTCGCTCCCGGCAACTCCGGTGGACCTTTGGTCAACGCCTATGGTGAGGTCGTCGGCATCAACGCGATGATCGTCGGCGGTGACCAAAGTGTTTCGATCGCATCCTCGGTTGTTGCGGACTTTGCCAACAAAGCCCTCAAAAATGAGAATTATGCGAATCAAGGAGTGAAAGCCACTCCCAACGATGTAATCTGAAGCTGGCTGGTATTTAATGAGACCCATGTTCAATAGGACATGGGTCTCATTTGTTTATATAAAATATATAGACTTGTACTATACTTTGGCAATTCTTTGAGACCATTTGGAGAGCGTATGAAGACAGCCCTGATCATTATTGACGTACAAAAAGACTATTTTCCTGGTGGGAAGTATCCCTTAGTCAACCCGCTGGAAGCTGCACAAAAAGCGTATATGCTTCTGCAGTGCTTCCGCGAGCGCGATGGACATCATGTCCATATCCAGCACATTTCAACGGAGCCAGATGCGAAATTCTTTATCTCTGGCGACCGCGGCACCGATATCCACGATGCGGTCGCCCACTTCGAAGGGGAGCCTATTGTTTACAAGCATGAGCCAAATTCATTCCTGAATACGAATTTGCTCGATCTGCTGAAGAGTTGGGAAGTCGAGCGGGTGGTCATTTGTGGCATGATGACCCACATGTGTGTGGATGCCACCGCCCGCGCCGCCTCAGATTTGGGATTCCAGGTCATCGTGGCGGAAGATGCCTGTGCAACGCGTGATCTTACATATGGAGATACTACGATCCCGGCTGATCATGTCCACAAGGCGTTTCTCGCCGCGCTGAAATCGTACGGCAAGGTAATGAAGAGTGAAGAGATCCTCGCCGTTCTAGCGGCGGAGATGGTGAAGTAGAGCATGTCATTGCGATGAGGACATAGTCCGACGAAGCAATCTCCTGTTAAATGGGATACACTTTTCGATAAAGATTTACCGTTTAAGTGGAGATTGTTTTAGGCTTGGCTCTCGCACCCCGCCGGAAGCAGGCGGGACAATGACATGATGTAAAGGGAATATATGACGACTTTAGATCCTGAAAAACAAAAACAAGCTAAAGAATATGCGCGCATCCGCAGGCGTTTATGGCTGGTGGATACTGTTTTTGGTGCGATTTATGCCTTGCTCTGGTTGTCCCTGGGTTGGGCAATATCACTTCGCAGCTGGTTAAGTTCGTTCACCACTAATCAGTGGCTGGTTGTAGCCCTCTTCGTGGCCATCTTTGGAGGCATCTATTCTCTCATCAACTTGCCTCTCGGCTACTACAGCGGATTTGTGTTACCGCATCGTTTTGGACAATCGAATCAAACCTTGAAGGATTGGGTGATCGATCAGCTCAAAGGCTTGGCGATTGGCGCACCCTTAGGTCTGATCCTCCTTGAACTACTGTATCTCGCCTTGCGCGCGACAGGTGATTTATGGTGGCTGTGGGCAGCAGCGGGGATGCTGGTCTTCACGGTGCTGCTCTCCAATCTGGCGCCCATTTTGATCATGCCGTTGTTCAACAAATATGTGCCGCTCGGCGCGGAGCACAAGGAGTTGGCGG
>JBKPQD010000335.1:0-7508 GCA_046733915.1 Chloroflexota bacterium | reverse complement strand
CCCCAATAGGCATCCAGACCTTTCGATGTCTGCCGGGACACATCCATTCCGATTTCACTCATGACCTTCACGGTCAATGGATTTACACCTTTTGGTTCCAGGCCAGCACTATATGCTTCGAAGCGGTCATCGGCATACCTTCGAGTGAGTGCTTCCGCCATTTGACTGCGCGCTGAATTCCCTGTGCAAAGGAAAAGGATTCTTTGTTTTGTCATGTTGCCATCCATAGATACGTATGTATCTATCATAGGCGAAATAAATTAACAATCTTTTATTAAGCTGTAATCGCTCTATTAAATGTTTTCAAAGCTAACCGATAATGCGGATCAAGTCTTATTTGCTCGTCAAAGATCCCAATCGATCAATATATTCCTCAAGTACGCCGAAGGCATCCTCAATCGGCTGGGTGCTGGTCATATCTACACCGGCCGTTCTGAAGACCTCCAGCGGTGATTTTGAGGAGCCTGCCTGGAGAAAATTGATATAGTCCTGTGGTGCATCCGGGATGCCGTTGAGGATTCGTTGGGCGATGGCGTTTGCCGCGGAGATGCCGATCGCGTATTGGAACGAGTAAAAATCGATGTAAAGATGTGTGGTGAACGTGCCCCAGGTAATGCCGACGCGCTGGCGGTCCAGATCCATTTCGCCGCCGAAGCCTTCACTGAACAGGTCTGCCATCAACTCGATCATGGAATCCGCGGTAAGGGCCTGCCCTCTTTCGATGCGCTGGTGTGTCTCCAGCTCGAAGCGGGCAAGCGTGGGCATGATGAAGAAGTACCGGTGGAAATTTCCCATCGCCTCTTCGAGCAGAGCGATTTGAAAGGATTTGCTTGGATTTGTGTTGAGCAGGTGGGCGCGGGTCATCGCCTGGTTGAAATTAGACGCTGTCTCGGCAACAATGGAAGGGTACAAATAATAGAACATCGGTTGGGCGCGGCTGGCGTAGTAGGCGTGCATGGAATGACCCAGTTCGTGGGAAAGCGTGCTCATACTGCTGATGTTGTCGTTATAGCTCATCATGATGAATGGATGCGTATCCTGCGGTACCCGCGTGGAGAAGGCTCCCTGGCGTTTGCCCGTGTTGGGTGCCCAGTCCACCCAACGGTCCTCCAAACATCCCTGGCGCATCACCCGGACGTATTCCTCGCCCATTGGGGCGAGGCCTTCGCAGATCCAATCTACTGCCTGCTGAAAGGACACCTTGTGTTTTTTCGTGGTGAGCGGAGCCCAGATATCGTAGGGATGTAGAGTCTTGACCCCGAGTGCTTTTCGACGCACCTTCCAATAACGATGCCAAAGCGGAAGCTTCTTTTTGAAAATATCCAGCAGGTTATGGAACATCTCCACGGGAACATCGCCATTGAACAGCGTCGCTTCCAGCGACGAGTCGAATTTACGCGCCTTCATATTGAAAACATTTTGCTTGATGGAGGTAGCCAGGTTTCCCGCCAGTGTATTTTTGAATTCCAAATACTTATCGTTATAGTTCTCCCAGGCGGTGCGACGCGCTTTGCGATCGTTTGCGCTCAAGATGGCATTATAGGTACTTTGGGTCAGCTCCATTTTTTGGTTGGCCTGATCACGCGCCGGCTTGAACTGGAAATCTGCGTTTGCCAGCATCCCTACCGTATTGCTGGTACCGGTGAAGGGATCCCGGAGCATGCCAAGCAATTCCTCCACCTCCGCATTGCGGACGTGAATCTGCTTGCGGAAGAGATCGTTGAAGTAATGCTCATACAGCTTCATGCGCGGATCGTCGTTCAGCCAGCCGCGCAACGTCTGTTCACCGATCGCCAACAGTTCCGGATCGACGAACGCCGTCGCCGCGCTGACCTGAGCGAGCGCACTCGACGCTTTGCCGTTCATCGCCGCGGCATCCTGATTGGTTGCATCCACCGCGCTGGACATGGTTGCATACACCCGTACCTTTGCGGCGCGCTGGGAAATCTTTTCGCTAAGATCCATCGCCTGCAGAAAGGATTCTGGGCTATCCCCAAGATGACCCTGGAACTTCTTCACTTCTGTCAGACTGTCTACAAGATTGCTGACTTCAGTGTCAAATGCTTCCGGCGATTCGAAGACACTCTCCGCATTCCATGTTTGACTTTTTTTGACTTTGGAACGGGACAAAGCACTAGGCATGCTGCATCTCCTTTTTGAACTTATTTTGTGAATCCCAAATTCCTGGCAATGATTCGATCCACAATACGTTTTGGTAATATCATTTGAATGATCCGGCGAAAAGAACGAACGGGTATGACCGCGTAGCGGACGCATGGCTTTGCAGCGGTCAATGCCTGCCAGACAACCTCTCCCACTTTTTCTGGCGGGTACCCTTTTCGACCACTTTCGACCATAAATTTTTGCATACGCTGGATAGCCTGCAGATAATCGGTATTGATATAAGGGGAAATATCCGCCTTCTCGCCTTTATCCCAAATGGGAGTTGCCACCGCACCCGGGCCTATGATGATGACATCAATCCCGTATAGCATGAGCTCGCGCCGGAGACTTTCCGAAAATCCCTCCAGTCCATGCTTGGAGGCGGCATACGCGCCCAGAAATGGATTGGCGTTTTTGCCGCCAACCGAGCTGATGTTGATAATGCGACCGGGCGCGCCGCGCAATGAGCGATCCATACCGAGTAATGGGATGAATGCCTTCGTCACGATCAACACACTGACGAGATTCACCTCCAGTTGTTTGCGGAAGTCTTCTGTAGACTGATGAATCAACGGTGCAGGTATGGCAATCCCTGCATTGTTGACCAAGCCAAACAACTTTTCACCATTAAGCTGTTCACGCACTTGGTGCGTTGCCGCTTGAACGGCGGCCTCATCGGTCACATCGAAAATCAGAGGCACAAAGGCTCCGCCAAATTCATGGGAAAGTCGTTCTGCATCCTGTGTTTTTCGCACACTGCCGAAGACACGAAATCCTTTTTCGATCAAAACCTTTGTGATCCCCCAGCCAATCCCGGTCGATACACCGGTAACGACGACACTTTGCATACTTGTTTCCCTTTAATGGATGTGTAAAACGTGAACGCCAATCGACTCACTTTTACCCTTTAAGTCCAATTGGCGGTGTTGCAGACCTTTTAAGTCCAACTTGGATGCGGCGTAAGAGGCGTCGCTGATGAGGATTTCGCCCGCACCGGCCTGGGATGCTAACCGCGCCGTAATATTGACGTTATCTCCTAGGGCAGTAAAATCTGCTGTGCTTTCCTCATTCCCCACCACGCCGACAAAGGCTGGTCCGGTATGGATGCCGATTCCCACCGGGAGCCATGGTCCCTTTGAATCTTGATGTCCGGTCCGTTGGAGCAATTCCTGTGCCGCCTCGATTGCCTTGCGAGGATGCTCGGGTCCCGCAAAGCCGGGAATATATAGGCCGATCGCTTCATCGCCCAGCAGCCGGTCCACCATCGCATCGGTTCGAATCAATACATGCGTTGCTACGGTATAAAAACGATTGATGACTTGACTGAACTCACGCGCGCTCATCTGTTCAGCTAACGTTGTAGAACCGCGCACGTCGGCAAACAGCATGGTTAACGTCACCTCTGCACCACCGGGATGTTCCCATACCTGGCATTTTTCGCAGAAGCGGGGGTTATATCTCGATTGGTCTCGGCCCATGAGATGCATAATGAAGCCGCCCCAGCTTTTAAAAGGTGAGCCACATAATTTGCAACGCGGATCGGAAGGAAGCAATCCATGCAGATGATAAAGACGACGCGGGACGGGCTCGCCCTCGGTCAGCATTTTGTACCATTCTTCTTCGGGTGTTAATTCCGCGGGCATGACTCTCTCCACTTGAAATTATACGCCGGAAGACCCAGGTTTCATGGTCCCCTTGACCTTTTATTGACAATAGCGATCGAGCAATTCTTCCAGTTCCTTTGCCTTATCTGCAATTTCATTACTTTCAAAGTTCTGGATTTCAAGGAGATGGGTCAACTGCGCGTATAACTCCGGCAGGCCCAAGATCTCCTCGACCTGTTCACGAATCCATTTGTTGTATGCAATGGGATAGGTCCGGCGAGCAATAAAGAGTGCCTGAAGAAATTCTTGATAGGAATTGTAGAGCCGGTCGAAGGACTGAAAGTACAGCTTACGCTCGATGTAAAGCGGAATGTGGTGCAGGTTATTGAGGCAAAACCATCGCACCTGTTCCAACCGCTTCTGACGTAACTCGTCATTGTAGTAGGGTAGCCACTCTTGTTGTAGCTCGAGGTAATAGTCACTGCCCTGCCATAAGGGAACGCTGTATGCGAGAAAGTTTCCGATCTGTACCTCGAAGTCATCTGGCCCGGCAGCTTCGTCCTGCTCCCGTGGGTGGAACACACCGCTAATAAAATCGGGATGTACTACAGAGTACTTACCAGCTCCGTACAGGGCTCGGATCGCCGGACTTGATTTCTCAAAGTCTATCCATCCTGCCTCCAGCTCGTTGAACTGGGATCGTGAGGGATCCGGCTTGGCAAGTGTGATGATATCCAGGCAGCTGTCGCGGGTGGCTTTTCCACGCGCGCAGGAATTGACCAGCAACACCGCATCGATCTTGTAATTGGACTTGAAGAACTCCACAATAGCATTTGCAGCGGTTTCGTGCTCTTCGGTGGGGTACGTCGCTTCAAGGTTCATATGTGTTTCTCCAGTAATTGCACCGATTGTACATGAGGTTTGCTGGCTAATTCTTTTGCCGATGTGTATCCACTCTTATAGAAATACGCTCAATCACCAGGCATCTATACAGTCACGTATCAACAAAGGAGCCTCGAAAGAAATCGAGGCTCCGCTTCATCGTCGTGCAGGATTCAGCCGGTTTGGATGACGCAAAAACTTTCTATGGATCTATCCGTGGACTGATTTGGGGATCTGTAAAGTACTTGCCAAATTGGTCCTTTACCAGCATCCAACCGGTGCTATATCCTTTTACCGGCGGGAAGAGTTTCACTTGCACCCATACTCTCCACTTTTTGTCGTAGGTGATAGAGCTCGGGAAGTAATATACGGTCTCTTTATTCACTGCCGAAGAGATGATGGTCCCGTTTGGTTCAGTACGGATGTACATTCCACCCTTGTAGACAATTTTCAACGTCGAAAGAGAGCCGTTTGGAGTAGGCCAACAGTTACAAGGTCCGGGAGGAGGCGGAGGGGGAGGATAAGAGGGAGTTGTTCCTACCGGCAGATTGAGAATCTGCCCGGCGTAGATCAAGCTGGGATTCCAGATCTGCGGATTCACAGCCAGGATCGAGCTGACGCTGGTCCCAGTGCGGTGGGCGATCTTCCCGAGCGTATCTCCCCACTGAACGGTATAGGTTCCATAGGTCGGTGTGTTGCCCGGAGACGAGTATCCCGTTGGGATATAGAGCACCTGCCCGGCGTAAATCCACCAGCCGAGCCCTGGATTCGCGGCTTGGATGGCGGCGACCGTCGTCCCGCATTGGGTCGCAATCCCGCTCAAGGTATCTCCCCATTGAACGGTCACATAGCTGGCACAATTCGACCAGGCCGAGGCGCCACCCGCGGAGGCCAATGATGCAACCACAAGAACGAAAACAATAATAAATTGAAGGATTCTCTTCGTCATAACACTCTCCCGTTGTTATACTGCTGGAAACAAAATGTGGGCGGTGAATAAACCGTCTATCAATAGAATACTCAGAAAAAACGCGTTGTCAATAGACTATGGCTGGTTTTCCCATCTCATCTTTCCCGCCAATGCGTTATTCATAGAGGGCGCCTGCAATCGATGTAACCAAGTTTTGCCCCTAACGTCTTATACACAACCTTAGTTGCTATGGTCTATCATCGCTTCCAAATGCAGAAGCACAAAAGGATGTATATGCAATTATGACATACGCCACGTTGGTTTTTAACCCGCAAGCCAAGAGTACTTCGAAAGTTAAACCGGAGGACATTCTAGAAGCGTTAAAGCAGTCTGGGTATGATCCTATTTACACTCCCACAGCATCTGAGGACGATTTGGATGGAGTGCTGAAGCAAGTGAAGGATTTGGTGGTTGTTGCCGGAGGCGATGGCTCTATCCGAGCCGTCGCGACCCGTCTCTTAAATCGGAACATCCCGATCGCACCGTTGCCTCTGGGGACAGCCAATAACATCGCCCGGACGTTGTCACTCAATGGAGATCCACAGAAGATCGTCGCCGGTCTGGCAGACCCCGTCGAACGGTTCCTGGATATCGGCTGTGTCACTACGCCCAAGGGTACCAATTATTTCTTGGAAGCTATGGGAATCGGCATGTTTGCAGATATCCTCGAAAAATACAATCCGGAAGACGGCAAAAGCATTGGGCGCGCCATTCAAACCCTCCTGAAAACGCTCAATGACTACCAACCCAAGTTTTTCCACGTGAATGTGGATGGACAGGATTTGTCTGGCAGCTATCTATTGTTCGAAGTGATGAACACTCCAACGATGGGGTTTCATTACAGACTTGCGCCGGCGGCAAAGCCGGACGATGGTCTTTTTGATTTGGTCCTGATCCATGCCAACCAGCGCGAGAAATATGTGAAGTTCATCAAATCAGTATTGACTGGAACGCTGGAAACCTTGCCGGATGTCAGCATCCAAAGGGGACGTAAGTTGGAGATCGCCTGGCGCGGATTTCCCGTCCATATGGACGGGGTGGCAATGGCAGGTAAAGAATGGATGGGAGAGGATCTGGATGAATCCCCCATGGAAGAGCCTGAATTGTTGGAGGTTGCAAAACCTTATCTGCAGGTGGAGATTATGCCGGGAGCGGTCCATTTCCTTGTACCGAAGCCGGCAGGGCCGGAAACCAAGTAACAACGTCTACGTAATTTACTTCTCTACCAAAAATACAAATCGCGACAGTCGCCGTTCGCTTGTTAAGCGGTGCACCATCGACAGAAATTTTTGCAAGCCCTCAAATCGCTCCTGACCCTCGATCTGGATCAAGTCCAGGCTATGTCTTTGACGAGAAGCGTGCCAACGCCCGGATGTCAGCTCAATATTGCCGGTCACATCTTCAAACCTTATGAGTTTGAAACCTGCTTGTTCGATCAGTTGTTTGGTGATCTCCAGGGGGACAAATAGAAAATAGCCAATGCTGCTCCGTGCTGCCAATTCTTCGTTCGAAACGGGACCCGTGATCACGACCGGGTCAGTAAACAAGGCGCGCTTTCCCGGTTTCAACACACGCTGCCATTCTCGCAAATACCCAAGCCGGTCACGGAAGTGATTCATGGAATCGATGCACATGACGGCATCAAAGATTTCATTTTCAAATGGCAATCCTAGATTGATATCCACCAGTTGAAACGTAGCGTTTGTAATTGCTGCATCCAGCGCATGCTGATTGGCAGTTTTGATGCCCTCTTCATTGATATCAAGCCCAGTGATCTGACAGCCAAATTTCTTTGCAAGATATAGCGCCGGTCCACCGGAGCCGCTAGCAATCTCAAGCACATGGTCGCCAGCGGTAAGATTCAGCCAAGTGTAGAACGTATCGTATTC
>JBKPQD010000334.1:0-5221 GCA_046733915.1 Chloroflexota bacterium | reverse complement strand
GCTCTACAAGAGGGAATGGTAGAATTAAAACCGCGCACGCAAAAGGATAACCAACGAATTCCTACGGAAGGGCTTGCTGAAAAGATAACATCCTATTTATAAAACGCAGGGATGGGCAGCTCGCGCAGCACCCGGCTGAGGACACTCGTCCCCGTATAAACGCATGAACAACCTCAAAACCGGACACTTCCCTCCCCCCAAACGATTTGGTTTGCTTGCGCACATGATAATCATTGCCATCCTCGCCATACTGTCTGTGTATGGTTCTGCAAATCTTTCACGCTCACAGGTGGGACCATCATTCGTGTTCTACCTGCTCACGGCAGTTCTCGCTTTTGTTCCCATTCCTTTTTTAGGATATCGAGCCTACGCGCTGTTACGTGCCGATTATTACATTGACCGCGATAGTCTTGCCATGCTTTGGGGGCTTCGCATCGAAGACATTCCTCTGACCGACATCGAATGGGTACGCCCGGCATCCGATCTCACGCACCCGCTGCTGCTGCCGCGCGTTCGCCTGCCCGGTGCAATCCTGGGCACACGCCGACACCCCGATTTAGGACTGGTGGAATTTATCGCCGCCAGCTCCAGGAATTTGATTCTGATTGCCACATCAAAACGTGTATTTGCGATCTCCCCACAGAACGCGGCGGGTCTGGTCCAAACATTTGCGCGCGCCACCGAAATGGGAAGCCTGATGCCCACCGAAGCGAAGTCGGTTTATCCCAGTTTCCTGATCACGCAGGCTTGGGAAAGTCCCATTGCCCGTTTTCTTTGGATGAGCGGTATTCTGCTCAACCTGGGTCTGATCGGCTGGGTGGGGATTCTGATCCCTTCCGTTTCTAGGATCCCTTTTGGGTTCGATCCATTCGGAGTGCCAAATCAGACCGCTTCCTCCTCGCAATTGATTTTGCTTCCCCTAGTCAGTACGATATTGTTCATCATCGGCATCACAGCAGGATTGTACTTTTATCGCTGGGAACGACAGCGTCCGCTTGCGTTGCTTGTCTGGGTATCCAGCACTCTCTGTGCATTTCTCTTCCTGGTGGCCGTTCTATTCCTGGTGACCACGCCGGTTTAAATGCAAATCGTTTACGGTATATTTCTCGCCGCACTGATCGCGTATTTGGCATATCGCGCCCATAGCCTGAATCGAAGTGGAGCATTTGCCGCCACTCTCGTCGGGACAATCGTCTTTGGACTTGGCGGATTGCAGTGGGCAATTCTTTTGATGGTCTTCTTTATCACCTCGTCCGGGTTGAGTCGCGCTTTCAAAAAGCGCAAACAAGGCCTCAATGAGAAGTTCTCCAAGGGCAGCGAACGCGACGCGGGTCAGGTCTTCGGCAATGGCGGGCTGGCAACACTCTTCGTGCTGGTCCACGCCCTTTATCCGGAGTCAATCGTCGGCTGGGCCGGATTCGCTGCGTGCCTCGCCGCGGTGAATGCGGATACCTGGGCGACGGAGTTGGGTGTACTCAATCCGACGTCGCCGCGCATGATCACCAATTTGGGAAAGCGCGTCGAAAAAGGCACATCGGGCGGCATCTCGTTGTTTGGAACCTTGGCATCGCTGCTGGGGGCATCCATCATCGCGTTGCCAGCAGCCTGGTTTGCAAATAATTGGGCTCTGTTCGCAATCATCTCATTTGCTGGTCTGAGCGGCTCACTCTTTGACTCGCTCCTGGGCGCGACGGTGCAAGCCATGTACTACTGTCCCACGGACGAAAAAGAGACCGAGAAGCATCCCCTGCATACCTGTGGTACGCAGACGATCCATATCCGCGGCTGGGAATGGTTGAATAACGATTGGGTCAATTTTGCTTGTGGCGCGTTAGGCAGCCTGATCGCGCTGGGGATTTTATTGTTGTAAGCTCCACAATGGAAAATGGCACCCACACGAGGAGAGTACTATACAGATGCTGCTCCGCTATCTCCTTCTTGCGTTTGGCATGCTGATAAGCCTGCCATTGCTTGCAATTTTGTCTGCGCTTCCGGGCACGCCAGTTACAATGGTGGGGAAGTTTTATCTGCTGAGTTATGCGCTGATCGTCCTTGGCATGCTCCTGGCTCCGCTGGGCTGGAAGCGATCCGGTGCCTTTCTTCTTGCTGGTGGTATTCTGGCTCTTGCGACTATCCTGATTCGTATCGTTTTTCCTGTTTCCGGATCACACTTGAATATGATTACCCTGCCCGGCAGGTCAGAGCCGCGTCTATTAAACCGTATTTTGAATGAACGCGATGCCGTGTTGCTTGGAGCACAAATTGGTCCCTATTTTGGTGTGATTACACCTACCGAAAAAAAATCCTTGATTCCGGCTTTCAGCCAGGCATACCAGGAGATGAATGACTATGGGTCAACCTCTTTATCCCCCTTCCTGACGACGTACCTAAACCAACAACGCGCAGATGGATTCGATGCCGTGATCGCGGAGCCGAATTCCGAAATACCGCCCACAACTGCGATCATATATCTGCATGGCTACGGCGGAAATTTCACCGTTCAATGCTGGCTGATTGCCAAGCCTGGCTTTCGTATTAATGCTCTTACCGTTTGTCCCTCTACAGACGTGGATGGACAGTGGTGGCGTCCAGCGGGACAGGCGATTTTACAGGAAACACTGACCTATGTTCATGAACGAGGAATACAGCGCATTTATTTAGCCGGATTATCCAACGGCGGAATCAGTGCCAGCCGGCTCGCTGATCCACTGAAGAATGAAATCGCCGGATTGATTTTAATCTCCGGCGCAGATCCGAATGCCGTGATTACAGAATTACCCTCGTTGGTAATTCAGGGGCAAAAGGATGAACGGATTCCAGCCTCGATGATTGAGCAATATGTTTCCGCAGCCGGGTCTTATGCCACGTATCATCCATTCGAAGGCGATCACTTTCTGCTGCTCAAACAAGCCGATCAAGTGCAAGCAGTGATTGCAGACTGGCTAGAACAACAGGAAGCCAATACCTCACACGAATAAACACAGGGACAGCATCTCCTACTACGCCGTCCCTGCCTCAATTACCACTTACTATGTACTCCTTTAATCCCCTTCGCCCTTCACATCCACAACCTTAACTGTCTTTCGATTTAAAAACTTCCAAATGCCCCATAAGATCAGGGTTGGCGGCAGGAGGAGAGGCAGGATCACCACGCCCAGCCAGATCAGGAAGTTAGCAATTCCCTGATAGAGTACTGTCACGGTACCTTTCGCTTTGCCGAACTCTTCACCGGGTTTCCATGGAATGGGCGTAGCAGTTGGATAGGGAGTGGCGGTGGGTGTGGGCGTCAACACTGGATATTCGGGCTCCAAGTTGAGAGTAATTGTTGAGTAGGCGGAACGATCATGGAGATAATTCATCTTCCCCTTGATCTGCTCGATTTGACCTTCAATGTTCGCCAGTTCCTGGTTGATGCGCAACGCTTCATCTATGGTCTTGGCGTCTTTGAGGAAATCCTGGATGCGAGCACGCGTTGCTTCAAGATTCGTCAATTGGGATTGTAGATCGACGTATTGGTCGGTGACATCGTCGCCCGAAGCAGTTTCATCCACCACTTTCACAGCGAGCCCGCGCAGGCGGCTGAGAGCTTTTTCAAACTCATCTACCGGAACACCGATAGTGATAGAGGCATATTTCAAGTTGTTGCCATAGTAATCTTGATACCACACGCGTGAGCTGACGATATACCCGCCTGCGTCGCCAACAATTTGTGTAGCGCGATCAATCGCCACATCGGTGTCCTTCACCGTCAGGCGGACATCCGCATTCTTGACGATCATTCGGTTGGATCGCTCAATGACCGTCAGATCACCTGCGGAGTTGGAAATCTCGTACGCGGCTGCGGTCGCCATCGGGACAGGTGCGGCAGTGTCCGCAGATTGCTCCCCTCCCGCAGCGTTTTCCACGGGAGCTCCAGCCTGCGCAAAGGGCTCCATCATCGCGGGAGCTTCTGTAGCGGCGGGTGCCTCTGTCGCCGCCGGAGCTTCGACGTCAGGGGCTGCACCTCCGCAGGCAGCAAGAACCAGCATGGCGATGACAACAAGCAACACGAACAGACCGGCTCGAGATTTCATTTCATCCTCCGTTTGCAAAACAAATTTTTATTCGGCGTTAATCGAAGGACGATAGAGAAGTATTAAAGTTCCCAGGAGATGATGGATCACGAGCACGACAGAATCAAACAAAAGACCGTGAACGAGATAACACGTTCACGGTCTCAGATTAATCGTCTATGGCCTTTATTTCAAAATCACTTCGGCTCTCGCCACACCTGCGCGATCGTGCTTGGCAAGCAACCTGATCTTCGTCCCCTTCTTTGCTTTGACGACCCATTCTACCTTCACCCGTTCGGTCGTCCCCTCATCTGATTCATCGGGATTCACTGCTTTATAGGCGCGACCCTCGAGTTCTCCAAGTTGTTCGCGCTCCTTGCCTGATTGCAACACGCTACCCTGGGGCAGCGCGATCTCGGCAATGACGCCGCGCGTCGCCTTACGCTCGAGTGCTTTCTTCGTCACATAGGTGGGCAGCCAACCCTCGTTCTGAACCACAAAGCGAATACGATACGAGTCCTTTCCGAGGGAGGTTACGCTTGTTTCCAGGGGGATAAGCCGCGGCGAGATCAGGCTGTGCCAGATAATCCATGTCGGGAAGGGACTGATCTCTTTCTCCAAGAATTCAAGCGGCGGATTGGTCCACATGTTCATCGAGTCCCACCCGCCTAATTCTACTTTCCCAAGCTGCGGATGTTTGTACGAATACCAATCGACATAGCCTTTGCCGTTGAGGACTTCATCGTTCCACTTGAGCAATTTGAAATCGTCCTCAACCGGATGTTCGCGATACCAATCGATGAATTTAAATTTTTCGATACCCGCTTGTTTCATCGGGCTCCAGAATTCCACTGTCCACGAGAACACGCCGACATGTTCGTAAGTCCACGTATCGAACCCGCCGGTGATGACTTGCTTGGGATGATATTTGAAATCGTGAAACACAGAGATATTTGGGTAGCTGGTGATCTGCGTCCCCTTTTCGCCAATCTTCTGATACGTCCATAAATCATCGGTGGGGAATTCATCGTCAGAGCGATCGTCATACGGGCGCAGGAGGACGCCGCTCATCGTATGAAACGAGACAGTACCGGTGATGTTCGGGTGCCTGGCAATGAAATCTACGAGGTTACGTGCCTCCGGCTCGGAAGCAGGATAGGGACCAGCAC
>JBKPQD010000333.1:0-2874 GCA_046733915.1 Chloroflexota bacterium | reverse complement strand
TTGCCTTCTCCATTATAGAACGACATCATCTCCGGGCTAACAGTGAACTTCAGGACGCGGCTTTCCCCTGCTTTCAGCATGACTCGCTCAAATCCGATCAAATGATGGGTTGGGACAATGGCGGAGGCCTGCAGGTCGCTCAGATAATACTGAACAACCTCGGCTGAGTCAGAATCGCCGCAGTTGGTGAGGGTCAGGCTGAGGTTAAGGGATTCTCCGAGGGGCAGAATCGTTTTGTCGAGTTGTAATTCCGAATATTCAAAGCGGCTGTAGCTCAGACCGAAGCCAAAGGGATAGAGCGGTTCTTCGGTCATGTAGCGGTAGGTGCGTCCCTGCATGCTGTAATCGTCGAAGGCTGGCAGCTGGTCCAGGGATTTGGGAAACGTGATCGGGAGCTTGCCCGAAGGCGAGACGTCCCCGAACAGGACATCTGCAACAGCGCGACCGCCTTCCATGCCGGGGTACCAGACGAACAGGATCGCATCGACCAGGTCTTCCACTTCCCCCAATGCGATTGGACTTCCGCCGGTCAGAACCAACACGATCTTCGTGCCGTGAATGGCAAGCTCTTTGATGTAATTCACCTGGCTGGCAGGTAATGAAATACTGTCACGGTCGCCGTTTTGAGGCGAGAGCAGTGACTCACCTTCCTCCCCTTCGAGGAAGGAGGAGAAGCCGGCACAGAGGATGGTTAAGTCCGCGGATTGTGCCATACCGGGTGCCCACGTGTGCTTGATCTCGCGCGGATGTTTCAGCATTGCACCGGATGTATATTCCATGCCCATCCCCTCCGGGATTCGACCAGTAATGCCTTCCAGCAAGGTGATCATGTGATCGTTGAAGCCATAGTAATTACCGAGCAGAACTTCCATATTGGCGGCGGTGGGGCCGGTGACAAAGATCTTTTTTGTGGAGGGTTTGATTGGCAGGATATTATCGTTGTTCTTCAGCAACACGACCGCTTCCGTAGCCGTGCGATAGGCAAGCTGACGATGTTCCGCGCAGCCGACCACATCCATCGGGATGGACGTGAATGGCACGTCCTCTGCGGGGTCGAACATACCGAGCTTGAAACGCGTACCCAGTGTGCGTTCCAGGGCACGATCCACGTCGGCTTCGGTGATGAGACCGCGCTGAATCGCTTCAGGAATCTCACTGTAGACGTGGTCGCAGCCAAGGTCACAGCCATGCTGTAAGGCGAGCGCCGCCGACTCGGCCGCGTCTTTCGTAACCTTGTGATTGAGGTGGAAATCGGACAGCGCCAGGCAATCGGAAACAAAATGTCCCTGGAAATTCCATTCGCCACGCAGGATGTTTTCAATCAGCAGTTCGCTGGCGCAGCACACTTCACCGAGTGTGCGATTGTAGGCGCCCATGACCGCTTCCACTTTTGCTTCGGTGACGAGTTTTTTGAAGGCAGGCAAATAGGTATCGTACAGCTCTCGCTTCGTGACGATCGCATTAAACGTGTGACGATCCTTTTCCGGACCGGAGTGAACGGCAAAATGTTTAGCACATGCGGCGGCTTTGAGATATTTGGGATGATCGCCCTGCAAGCCTTTCACGAATTCAGCCGCCATCTCGCCCGTGAGGAACGGATCTTCGCCCCAGGTTTCTTGTCCGCGTCCCCAGCGCGGATCACGGAAAATGTTGACGTTCGGCGACCAGAAGGTCAGGCCCTGATACTGGTCGGTGTACCCATTGCGGCGCAGCGCGGCATGATATTTGGCGCGTCCTTCATCCCCAATGGCAGAGCCCACGCGATGAATCAAGTCTTTATCCCAGGTGGCCGCCATCGCGATTGCCTGCGGGAAGACGGTGGCGCGTCCGTTGCGGGCGACCCCATGCAAAGCTTCACTCCAATAGTTGTAGGCAGGGATGTTCAGGCGTGGCACTCCATGCGCCGGGTGATTCATCAAGCCTACTTTTTCCTCCAGTGTCAAACGTCCCACCAGATCCTTTGCGCGTTCAGCGAACGACCGCGATGAGTCAAGATACAAAAGTTGTTCCGATGTGTTGGTCACATTCATCCAATACTCCTTCGAAAGATTATGCAACAACGAATCCCCTATTCTTTGCTGGCCGATCCCAATCTGAAACGATTAACAGACTACGCTTTATACCAGTGCTAGGTCGGGACCGATATGCCGTGTGTGGCGTTATCCTTTTACGGCTCCCGCTGTCAAACCAGAAACGATCTGACGCTCGGCAACGATGTAAAAGATGATCGTCGGTATGGCAGAGAGTGCTACAAACGCAGAGATGAGAGCAAGATCCTGTCCATATTGACCCTGAAACTGCATGGTCCCTAAGGGAAGGGTCCAGAGGTGATCGCTATTCAGCACGACCAGTGGCACAAGGAGATCATTCCAACTCACGATCATCGTCAGTGCTGCGACGGCTGCCAGTGCAGGGCGTGCCAGGGGGAGCATGATCCGCCAGAAGAAATCGAAATTGTTGCAGCCATCGATGTATGCGGCGTCCTGTAATTCCGCCGGGATTGCAGTGAAGAAACCGCGCAATATCATGATGTTACCGGAAATCTGAAAAGCAAGCTGTACCAATATCACTCCCCAGAGACTGTCAATCATTTTTATGCCTATCTCATTCATTTGGCGCAGCACAAAATAAACAGGCAGAATAGCAACGTTGATCGGGAACATCAGCCCCAAAGTGAACAGATTGAATAGCCAATTCTTACCACGAAAATCGAGGCGGGCAAACACAAAGGCAGCTAATCCGCAGACAAAGATCACACCACCTGTCGTTCCAACCATCACAAAGAAACTGTTTCGTAACATGACCCAGAAGGCGGATGTGGTCAATATCCCGATCAGATTTTCCCAATGTGGAGGAAGGGGGATCGTATAGGGA
>JBKPQD010000332.1:0-7832 GCA_046733915.1 Chloroflexota bacterium | reverse complement strand
TGGCTCTATATGGACTATCTCCGCAATGGGGATGCCCATCCGCTGGAGGGTGTGTTTTATCACAACGCCATGGACGTGGTGGCAATGGCAGCACTTCTTACTCATATGAATGAAGTGATTACAAACCCCTACCAGGGGCGTGTAGAGCACGGACTCGATTTCATTGCCCTCGGCAAATTGTTCGAGGATCTCGGTTATTGGGAAGAAGCGGCGCGCCTGTTCGAGCATGGACTCGAGCTCAATTTAACGGAATTCGATTTCGGCGTGGCGGTGAAGCGTCTATCCATCCTGCAAAAGCGACGAGGTGACTTTGAAGAGGCGCTTCGCTTATGGGAAAAAGCCGCTGCCGAGGGCCATATCTATGCCCATATCGAGATGGCGAAATATTATGAGCATAAGCAGCGCGATATAAAATCGGCGATCCAATGGACCCGCTCGGCCCTGGACCATCTGGAGCAGGATGCTCTTCCCGCCTACGTGCGCAAGCACTGGCTGCAGGAGATTACTCATCGGCTTGCGCGCCTGGAGAGAAAAGACGGTATATAATAACGTCACTCATTTCTTCGAGGAGGAGAACATGGATATCTCTGTTTCGCAAATGCAGGGGAACACGCCAGTGACAGTAATAAAACTGGATGGTGAGTTGGACGGTCAGAATTACCAGGGACTGATCGCCAAGGCTCAGGAATTGTATAAGGCGGGTGCGCGTGACTTTATCCTGGATCTCTCTGATTTAACCTACATCAGCAGCGCCGGGCTGGTGGCGTTACATAGTGTTGCACTCTTAGCAAAAGGTGAAGCGCTCCCGGATCCGGAAAATGGCTGGTCTGCCTATCGTTCGATGGGCAAAACAAGTACGGCGGGCGTACAACCGCATATCAAGTTGCTCAATCCGCGTGAAGAAGTCAGGAATGTTCTAGAGATGGTGGGTTTTTCCAATGTGTTCGAAACGTACAACAACCTCGATGAAGCGGTAAAGTCATTCTAATGAACGAAGCGACGCGGCAAAACGCCCCGTCGCTTTTTGATTTAACTTCCGTTTACAAGGAATGTCATGCTCAGCGGAGTGAAGCGTCTCCGTTTGCTCGTAAGACATCTATGGTGATAGCATGAAACGTTATATTGGTAATCTTGTCATTATCCTGGCCGTCTTATTAACAATAGTTGTTTGGTTAGTCTTCCCGCCTGAGAACGACGGACGGGCAAATTTTCAACGCCAATATGCGGGCGAGATCATTGGCTCGATCAATATTGTGTTGATGTCCTTTGCGCTGTTTTTATCCACGCGTCCCAAATGGGCTGAGCCCTACTTTGGGGGTTTGGACAAAATGTATATCACCCACCGTCAGATCGCCACAGCCGCCTTTCTGTTGATCTTCGTACATGTGCTCACGGTTCCGATTTCGACCACGGGCTGGAAACTCGGTAATTATCTGGCTGTGATCGCTTTTACGGGCATTGTCACGACCGTGCTGATCAGCCTGGCACCGCGCATCGCTTTTTTAAACAAGCTGACCGGAGGCACTTATGAAGGCTGGAAGAATCTGAAGCGATATATTGGGATCTTTTTTATCCTCGCCTTTTTTCACTCGTTGACGATTGGCAATCCGCTGAATGCATTTATCGCCATCAATTGGGTCCAGCTCTTTTTTATCTTTGGCGCGGTTTCCTACCTTTATACAGAAGTCTTTGGGCGCTTTTTCAAAAAGTATGTTCCCTATACAGTGCAGATGGTGAACCATCCTAATGGATCCACCACTGAGGTGATTATGCGCGCCAAGAGTCAACCGATCCAGCGGCACCGCGCCGGACAATTTCTCTTTGTGCGTTTTCCCAACGACCATTTCCTGAATGAGTCGCACCCCTTCACGATCTCCAGTGCACCGCATGAGGACGATTTACGGGTTACCATCAAAGCCAGCGGGGACTTCACCCGCGAATTGTTTGCGCGGCTTAATGAAGGCGCGGAGGCGGTCATTGATGGCGCCTACGGAATGTTCAACTACAAAACTGGCGGGCAAAAGCAGGTCTGGGTTGCCGGCGGGATCGGACTGACCCCTTTCCTCTCGTTTATTCGCGACATGGATGGCAACCTGTCTCATGATATCGACTTTTACTACACCGTGCGCCACGAGGCAGAGGCTCTCTTCGTCGAGGAGATTCAAGCCGCGGCGCTGAAAAATCCGCGCTTTAAGCCGCACATTCGCTACTCGGCTACTGCGGGACCTTTATCGGTCGAGGAAATCCTGAGAGATGCCCATGGATATCTCATCGATCATCTCATCTACATGTGCGGTCCCTTACCAATGATACAGGCATTCGAGACAAAGTTTCTTGCTTGCGGCGTTCCGCGAGTTAACCTTCATTACGAAGAATTCAATTTCCGTTAGAATAGGTGTCGGAGAAAACCATGGAAATTAATGTAACATATCACCGGGGCAAGGAATCGATCGCCATCATGCATCTGCAGGGTGATATCAACGCTTCGAATTTTGTTCAGGTATCCGATCGGGCACAGGAGCTGTACATGAATCCGGCCCGCAATTTGATCATTGATCTGAGCGATGTCTCGAGCATCAGCAGTACGGGATTGGCAGCCATCCACAAGATCGCTCTGCTCTATAGCGGGGTTCCACAACAGGTGGAGCAAGGTACAAATCCCGATTTCACCCACAGCAGCAATGCGCGCAAGTACGTCAAGCTCCTCAATCCCCAGCCGGATGTGGAAAAAACGCTTGAAGGCGCGGGCTTGAAACTCTTCTTCAAAATATACAAAGACCTGGATAGTGCGCTTGCGTCGTTTGGCTAAGTTGATTGAGGTTTAATGTACCGAAGGAACAGATATAGAGAACGCCGTTATCGCTCTCGGCGTGAGAATTACAAGCACTATGGCAGAGGACTCACGTCCTTGTTTCGTCGCCCAAGCACACAGATCACTGTGCTGGTCGTTGTGGCGCTGGTCGTTTATCTTCTTTTGCAGGCGGGCAGAAATCATAACAACGCGGCCGCGAGCGTGCCGCTTGGGGGTGCGATCCCTGTCAGCGAGGCCTTCAACAAATACCAAAGCGGCGCCTTTGTGCTCGACGTCCGTACTGTGGAAGAGTGGAATCAATCTCATGTTCCCAATGCCGCGTTGGTTCCTCTGGACCAGCTCTCTGCGCGCCTGAATGAAATCCCTAAAAATAAAGAAATCGTCGTCATCTGTAGCACGGCCACTTGCTCGCAGCAGGGACGGGATGTGCTGCTCGGTGCCGGGTTCACGGGCGTCAGCAGCATGGCAGGTAGTCTGGAAGAATGGCGCGCCAGCGGCTATCCCGTTGAGCCGTAAAAGCGATACCTTGGAGGAAACCATGAGCTCTCAAGTTGATGATCTCGTTCAAATGCGCGATATTGAATCCTTGTACGAACTAATGACCGAAGATGAGGAATGGCTGACCCAAATGGACGCCGCAGAGGGATTGATCAAGCTCGGGGATCGGCGTGGGTTTGAATACGTGACCTCGGCCTTGATGAGTGATGACGAAGAGATTCTGGAAGTCGCCCAGGAGATTGTCGATTCGCCGGAATACGCCCGCGTGCGCTCGGAGATTGAAGCTGAGCAGAGACGTAAGCGTACGGATAGCATCCAATCTGCAAAGAAGCGCTTGCAGAGCGGTGGTAAGGTCTTCCGTTATAAGATGGTCTACCTTCCTGTAAATGCATTGATGGAAGATGATCCGCTGAGCGAAGGTTTCGACGTTCCGGCGCTGGAAGAACATGGGCTGACCGGCTGGGAAATCATTAACGTCATTCCGAGCCGTGGGGCAAGATTGGTTGGCAGCATGGAAGGAATCTTTACAGGCGCCTATTTCTTGCTCAAGAAAGAAGTGCTTCCCAGCGAAGCAAATGATTTGGATCTGTAAAAAGAGGTGTTTATGTGTATATTTTGTGCTGCAATCCCTGCCGCGGCCGCGGTGGGAGCCAAGCTGAACGCCGACCAATTGCAAAAGCCGGCAGACGAACGCAAGCCGGTTGCCAAACTCACAGGTATCGCCGTCGCCGTACTGGCCGCATCCTCCATCGTTTATCACACCCTTATCTGGCGCAGTTAAATAATTCTGTCAATCTGAATCGCGATAGCGAACGAAGAGTCCTTGGGTGAATTCCGAGGTTCTGCGCTACGCAGGGCAACCCAGGCTCAATCCGTTCACACGATCCCGGAGCGGACCTTATATCCCGGGCGACTCGGGCGTGTCTTTATGGGGGAGCGATACAGTCATCGTTTGACAGCTTGGGGGATTCCGATATAATCCTAAATGAAAATGATTTTCAATATCAGGAACGCCTATGAGTGAACATCCCTGGCTTGTCCAACTCAACGAACAAGGCTACCGCCTTACCGGCGCGCGCCGCGCCGTTGTTGAGATTATGGCACGCAGCACCCATGCCATCACCCCGATCGAAATTTATGATGAGGCACGCGACGCTCACCCTGCGTTGGGGCTGGTAACTGTCTATCGGACGCTGGAAGCGCTCGAAGAGCAGGGCCTGATCCAGCGCGTCCACTCCCCGCAGGGCTGCCAGGCATTTATTACCGCCCCTGCTGGGCATCAGCATCTGCTTCTTTGCAGGCAGTGCGGCGAAGCAGCCATCTTTGAAGGGGATGACCTTGAAACGTTGATCCGGTCCATTGCCCGCAAGACGGGCTACCAGATCACGGAGCACTGGCTGCAATTATTTGGTCTGTGCCCGAACTGCAAAAAAGGACTGGCATGATTCGCCGGTTTTTTCTTTTTGCCACGCTCGCTGTCTTTCTTATTTCCTGCCGGGGCCAATCCGACGCAGGGACCTTAGCTCCCATCATTTTGACATCCACCACTATCCTGGCGGATGTGACCCATAACATTGCAGGGGATCGGATACGGGTTGAATCGCTCCTGCCAATCGGCGCGGATCCTCATTCCTACCAGGCGACACCGCAGGATATTGCAAAAATTTCTGAAAGCAAGTTGATCATCGTCAATGGTGCCAAGTATGAACAATTCCTTACGCCGCTCCTCGACAACGCGGATGGGAAGGCAACGCTTATCGAAGCCTCTCAAGGTATTCCTCCAAGGACAGACGCCCAGCATGGCGTGGATCCGCACATGTGGCTGGATCCGACCCTGGTTATCAAGTATGTTGAAAACATTCGGGAAGGGCTTGCCCACTTCGACCCGGCCGGGGACTCGGTGTATCAATCCAATGCGAATGCTTATATTGAAAGCCTACGCACCCTGGATGCATGGATCGTCGAGCAGGTCAATCAAATTCCTCCTGAAAAACGATTACTGGTTACCAATCACGAGGCGTTCGGATATTTTGCAGCGCGTTATGGTTTTACAGTGGTGGGTACAGTGATCGAAAGTTTCAGCTCCGAGGCATCCCCTTCCGCCCAGCAGCTTGCAGCACTGATCGACCAGATCCAATCGAGCAAGGCGCCCGCCATCTTTTTGGACGCCTCTGATAACACCGCCCTTGCTCAGCAAATTGCCGAGGAAACGAATGTCAACGTCATCACCGATCTACACCTCGAGTCCTTGACGGACGGCGCACCCGCGTCAACCTATATCGACATGATGAAATACAACGTCACACAAATTGTGAATGCGTTGAAATAAATATTAGGTTTTGTTTGCAGGCACGGCACTGCCGTCCCCTCTGGTAATTACTATGTATCCACACGATCACCACGAACACGAACAACCTATTCTCGATATTCAACATCTCACCGTGCGTTACAACGGGCGCGCCGCGCTCGACGATATTACCTTCCACCTCCACGGAGCCGAGCGTGTTGCCGTGGTGGGACCGAATGGCGCGGGAAAAAGCACGTTATTCAAGGTAATCGCGGGGGTGTTGTCGCCGACTTCGGGTGAAGTCAACATCTTTGGCTCGCGCCCACGCGGACACATTTGCATCGCCTATGTGCCGCAGCGCAGCCAGGTGGATTGGAACTTTCCGGTCAGCGTCGCCGATGTTGTGATGATGGGCCGCTCCGCAAGACTGGGCCCACTCAACTGGCCGCACAAGAAAGATTGGGAACACGTTCAACAGGCGCTGGAGACGGTTGAAATTTCCAATCTCGCCTCGCGCCAGATCAGCCAGCTTTCCGGCGGACAGCAACAGCGTATGTTCATCGCCCGTGCACTCGCCCAGGAAGCCGAATTGATGTTGATGGATGAGCCACTGACGGGACTCGACACTCCTGCACAAGAGGGCCTGCTTAATTTGCTGGATACCCTGAAAAATCAAAACGTCACGGTCATGGTTGCCACCCATGATCTCGACCAGGCCGCGCGTCACTTTGACCGGATCCTCTTGCTCAACCATCAAATTATCGCCTTTGGCGATGCAGCAGAGGTCTTGCAGACCAAGAATCTTATACATGCTTATGGTGGCAGATTACGGTCTGCGAACAGCGAAAATGTTCTGACCCTTGATAATTACTGTGCTGACGGGGACGATGAACACACTCACTAATTTCCTGCTCCAGCCTTTATCCTATGAATTCATGCAACGCGGCATGCTGGCTGCTATTCTGGTTGGCATCGTGTGCGCGGTCGTCGGAACGTATGTCGTACTGCGGGGTATGGCGTTCTTTGGCGACGCGCTGGCGCATACGATACTGCCGGGCATCGCGCTCGGCTACCTCGTCAGCGGCGGGGCGCGAGAACCGCTCTTTTGGTGGGCACTCGGGACGGCGGTCGTCGCCGCACTGGGAATCGGCGCGATCAGTAAGAACTCAGAAATCAAGGAAGACACTGCAATCGGCATCATCTTCGCCGGGATGTTCGCGCTCGGGATTGCATTGATCTCTACGGTCCGCAGCTACGCCGTGGATCTGAGTCATTTCCTGTTTGGAGACGTGCTCAGCGTCTCCACGCAAAGCCTGTGGCTGATCCTGCTCTTTGGCGGACTGGTGTTGTTCGGTATCTTTGCTTTTTATAAGGAGTTCACAGCCTTATCGTTTGACCCCATCCTCGCCGCGACATTGCGGCTCCCGGTCGGCATGTTGAACAATCTTCTGCTCACACTGATTGCCGTAACGGTTGCGGTCTCGCTGCAAACCGTCGGCGTGGCACTCATGGTTGCGATGCTCGTCACACCGGCGACAACCGCCTACCTATTGACGCGTCGGCTTTCGACCATGATGCTGCTTGCCGCAGTATTCGCCGCTGTATCCGGAGTGATTGGCTTGTATCTATCCTATTATCTCAGCATTGCATCCGGCGCGGCGATCGTGCTGACTGCCACGGCTTTCTTTCTCCTCGCCTTTGCCCGCAAGAGACTGACAACGGCATAGCAATTCCCATTCAGAGGACCCTATGAAACCAGAATCTCTCCTCGGCATTTGGATAGGCAATGCCCATACGAGTAACGGCTGGGAGATGAAAATCACTCTCTCCATTCTTCAGCCGTGTAAAATCGGCTCGACCCTGGGGATATTCGATATTCCTTTCCTGCCATGTTCAGGGATATTTCGTGTTCTCGATATTCAGGAAGAGATTATCGAATTACAGGCCGAAAAGCAGCAGGGTAACTGTCAGGAAGCAGAATCAGAGACCCTTGAATTACTTTCTGATGGAACTCTTTTATATACGTCGAAGGGAAAGAATGGGGAGACACAAGCGGTGTTATATCGTAGCTGATCTCCATGTGGCGCAGGAGGACACTATATCTCATTCAGCCTGCAGAAAGCAAATACAGATCGCACCGGGGACGAGCAACCTAACCTGATGGTCGAAAATCCACTCCGTTATTCACATGTTCTTTTCGATTGGGGTGATACCGTCATGCACGACGATCCCAGC
>JBKPQD010000331.1:0-4989 GCA_046733915.1 Chloroflexota bacterium | reverse complement strand
GGGACTGCTTTCGCTGGAATGCCAGCGATATGCTCGAGGATCGTTTCTCCAACCAGACTGTTGAAAAGCGAAGAACCATGGCCGACGAAATACACGCGTTGCAGGTGCCGTGGTCGCTTCCAATTCGATAAAGCTTCATCTGCCAGATCCATGCTTTTTTGCCAGGTTGCCATATCGGCAAGCGCCAGGATATTGGTCAGCATAGGATGCGTTGAATTCACCTCACACCTCCAGCATTTAGCGCTAGACAGGCCGCGCCAAGCAACCCAACATATTCCGGATTCAATTTGGATGGGACGATTCCTTTGAGCGACCGGCGAATCATGGTCAATGGCTTTGTTCTTACATATTCTTGCACATGCTCGATCAACCAGCCATCGCTCAACGTGCCGCCACCGTAAACAATCCATTCCGGGTTGAGAAGATTTACCAAATTGGTCAACGCTGTGCTTAAGGCCTGGATGGCATCCGTTGCGATTCTCTCCGCCAATGGGTCGCCTGCCTCAGCCGCCATGAAAATTTGATGGGACGTCAGAGAATCCTGAAGCAAATGCAGTGTCGAATTAGGATCATTGACCAGCTCACTCTCTACGCGTGCAAGCAATCCACCACCGGATACGAGTGGCTCCAGGCAGCCGCGGCTTCCACAAGGACAGAGAACGCTATCGGGTTTGACGACCATATGGCCAAGCTCGCCTGCATAATTGTCTGCACCGCGCACGAGTTGCCCGCCGAATACCATTCCTGCAGAAACACCTGTCCCAATATTGAGATAAATAAAATCCGTGGATTGCATTCCAATTCCCCAGCGTTGCTCTGCCAGGGTTGCCGCGTGGACATCATTATCCAGCCTGACGGGGATGCCATATCGATCACGGATAGGTCCGGCGAGGGCAACCGGCGTCTTGATCGGCAGGTTCATCGCCTCGAGCCAGGCGCCGGTTGCCGGGTCGATCTGACCGACGAGTCCAATGCCAATCGATTGTGGCGCGGCCCCCTCCCAATCCCGCATGAAACTTTCCAGCGATCCGTGAATACTTTTTAGCGTAGCTGCTTGCGTCTCATGTTCCATCTTGAAGCGCCGTGACGAAAGGATTTTCCCTGCCTCTGTCACGGCACCGACCAGGATCTTTGTCGCACCCACATCCACGCCGATGAAAACGGACTCGGACATGGTCAACTCACACGGAAGGGTGCATACAACGTGCTGATAATTTTATCGCCGCCCTGCCATGCATCCAGCGCCGCAGCAACCTGTTCCCGGCTAAACTGCATTAACTCCTCTGGCGTGATCGCAACTCGCCCGCGCAACTCCGAGAGCTGCGCACTGTTGATCATGCGAATGCCACCCGCGGCGACCTCTGCATTTAAGATGGATGGAACACCCGCACGAATTGATTTGACGAAGTTATCGATCTCAGCCCGGAACGAACCTGCCTCCGAAAGCGCCTCTTCTACGGGAAGGATGCGCTCGCCAAACGTTCGGCTGACAACACGGAGATAGTCCTCCCCGGTCTCCGTCACGCAAGCAGTAACCGTTCCTTTGCTTCCCTCCACCTCGATGTAACCGTGCACATCGCTGCCATCGCGTCCCAACTCCGGCCAGGCCCAGGTCGCTTCGATCACCGCCGTGATCCAGTCGCCGTTTTTCGGGTCCACAAAACGGACCTTGAAATGTGCATCATCATCCGTTTCGATTTGGCGAAAGCGGCCGCCAATCAGCCGCATTTTTTGCCGCGCTTCGATCCCCAGCGAGCGGACCTCCTGCGGCGCTTTATCATACCCGGCCAAGAACCAGACCGAGGAAACCGCGTGCGAACCGTAATCCATAATTGCCCCGCCCCCGTTTTCCATCGGATCCCAGAACCAATCGCCGCGGTCTTCCGGTCCATGGTAGCCCCGTGTGATCCAAATATGCTGCACTTCGCCAATCATTCCGTCATCAATGACGTTGCGCAAGGCGCGATAGCGGGGAATAAATAAATTGTCATCGTTCAGTTGGAACATGGCTGTTGATTTATGTGCTGCCTCCGCCACCTGGCTGGCCTCCCACCAGGTGCGCGCCATCGGTTTCTCCGTCATGACATGGACATTTTTCTCCAGTGCCATCACCGCGTATAAGGCATGATAGCGGGCCGGGGAACAGATATCGATCATATCCACCCGCGAGATCAATTCGTCGGGGCTGCTGCACAGTTCGACATCCACATTTTCTGCGGGTCGCCCTGCTTCCTTCAGCAGGGAAAGATAATGCCCGCGCGTTGCCTCCGCACGTTTGCGATCGGGATCATAAATTGCTGCCAATTCCACACTGTCCAGAGAGATGTAGGCGGGCAGATGGGCTTCGTTGAAGATCTTGCCCGCGCCCATGCAACCCACACGGAATGGTTTGTTGTTCATAAGGCTTTCCTTTTCTAAGGAGGTTGTAACGTACAGATTTCAGTATACTCTTCTCGTAGAGCACAGGGAATTGATGTTGTTCATGTCTTTATGAGCAATAAAAACGGCAGTTTTGAAACCGCCGTTTTTGCTCAACTGCTTGCCCCGCTGTATTGTTTCAATCCTGCGTGCCAGATTCGCGAAGCGACTAAAAAACTGATGATGCCTATCGTCAGGAACATGATCACGCGGAGGAATGTCAGTTCACCGCGCAAGCCCTGCAGCGGGACCGTGGTCGCCACAGCGATAGGAATGATAAACGTGACGAGAATCTGTAACCAGACCGGATAGACCGTCACCGGATAACGACCTGCGTCGAGCAGTGCTTGCAGGATGGTGACATTATTGTCAAATTTTGTGAACCAGAATGTCAATGAGATGAGCACGATCCAAAGGCTGTAGATGATCAGTGCTCCCGAAACCGTTAGCAGGACGAAGGTCAGAATCTGAGGCGATGCAACGATACTTCCGGACATATTGATGCCTACTCCGATCAGCACGAACGAAAGGATCAAGTCCCAGGATCGCCAGATCATAATACGAGAAAACGTGACGAGGAACATGCTATTGATTGGCTGCAACAGAGTGTAGTCCATCGAGCCATCCCGAATGCTTTGGTTGAACTTTTCCGTGTTGGGCCAGATGAGTGCCATCATCAAGGTGTGGACCAGGCGCCACACACCGAGCAAAGCAATCAATTCTCCAAACCCCCAACCGCCAATAGTGTCCGTGTTGTTGAAAATAATGCCGAGACTTAATAGTTCCCAGCCAAGCCACATCACGTTAAGCAGAATATTAGCTATCGTATCCGCACGATATGCCAGCGACATTTGCACATTAACTCTTAAGAATGCGGAGAGCAATTTCAGTGTATTCATCCTTATGCTCCGACAGCAGAATATCGCTTTACGCCGTTCCGCCAGATCTGATTGAAGGCAATGCTAGCTACGAGTAACCAAACAGCACCGACCACGTATCCTTGCATGATTTGAGCCGGCGAGAGTTTTCCCAGAATCAACTGAACCGGAAAGTAGATTTGGAGCTGAAAGGGCAGATATTGCGCAACGGTCTGAATGACGCTCGGCATGAGCGTCAGCGGTACGAATAGACCGGAGAACAGTAGCTTCAAGGCGTAATAAAACTCGTTGATGGAATACACGCGCGTCGTCCAAAACGCGAGGGAAGTGACGGCACCGGACAGCAGGAAGCCCACAAAGAATCCCAGAATCATAGCCGGAATTGCGAATAGAATTCCGGCTAGGGTTACGTTGCTGTAATCTGGTTTATAGAGAAAGAATAAGAGTATCCAGATGGGGACAAAACCCATAATCGTCAGAACCTTGAAGGCAATATTGTTGACCAGCGCATTCGTCAACATCGGATGAATGGGACGCACGAGCTCCCCCGATAAGCTGCCATCTTGAACTTTATAGGCAAATGTATGGATCACAATATCGCTGGTGATCTGGTCCACGATCAGGAGCGTCAGATAATACGTTACGAAATCGTTGGGGGTCAATCCGCTGACGTTGCCTTTGGTGTTGGCAATACTTGTCCATACGGCGAGGTAAACGATTGGGGAGACCAGCCAATAGAGCAAATACATGAGCAGGTTGGCACGGTACTGCCACTGTTCTGCCCAGTTCACCTGCCAGAGTCGTTGGAAGATCTTTAGCATAGCAAATCCTTATATCATTGCGAATCGTACGCCCGACACTGCCCCACTGGTTCGGTGCCGAGAGCATTTTTCCTGTAATCAGCACAAATGTATCCGAACGTTTTTGCCCATTCGTAGGAGGTTACCTCGTCGCAATGACGGGTGGTCATGTTACTGGTTGAACGCCTGCTCAATCACATCCTCGATTGGTGGGTCTGTGATGGTGATGTCGTGGACGGGCAGGTCCGCTAGAAGTCCGGAGGTGATGCGGGTCACATCTTCGGCGCGCACCTGGATGTATTGCTTTTCTGAATCTTCCTCGTTTTGAACGGGCGTGCCATATTTTCCCAAATTGTGTGAGTTGGTCTCCGCCAGCCGTACGCCGATCAACTTGAATGGAGCGATCTTACGCGAGAGTTCATTGATCCCGCCATCATATTTGAGCTGACCGTGATGGATGATCAGGATTCGCTCGCACAGAGCCGTGACGTCTGCCATATAATGGCTGGTGAGCAGAATCGTTGCACCCGTGCGCCGGTTGTATTCCCGCAAAAATTCACGAATGCGCGCCTGACCTGTGATATCGAGACCGATAGTAGGCTCGTCCAAGAACAACACTTTAGGACGGTGCAGCAAGCCGGCGGCGATCTCGCACTTCATCCGTTCACCGAGCGATAAGTTACGTACCGGCTTTTTCATCAACGGTTCGAGCTCGAGCAGCTCATCGAGTTCCTTGTAGGTTGCCTTGTACTCGTCATCGGGAAGGCGATAGATCGCCTGGTTGAGCAAAAATGAATCGGCGGCAGGGATATCCCACGATAAACGATTGCGTTGTCCCATCACAAGGGTCATCGAACGCAGATAGTCAGGCAGCAGCTCCCAGGGTGTAAAGC
>JBKPQD010000330.1:0-1658 GCA_046733915.1 Chloroflexota bacterium | reverse complement strand
GAGCGATGACGAAAGACGTACGGCCTTTCATTAAGATATCGAGCGCTTTTTGGATTGCGGCTTCGGTGTTGAGGTCTACACTGGAGGTGGAGTCGTCGAGAATGAGAATTCGCGGGTCCAGCAATAACGCGCGGGCGATGGCGACCCGTTGTTTTTGTCCGCCTGAGAGTGTGGTGCCGCGTTCGCCGACATGTGTGTTGTACCCCTCGGGGAAGGATAGGATGAAGTCATGTGCCTGGGCGGCCTTTGCCGCAGCTTCAATTTGTTCCAGCGTGGCATCCGGTTTGCCGAAAGCAATATTCTCGCGAATGGTGCCGCTGAACAAGGTGGTTTCCTGCAATACAATGCCAATTTGCGAGCGCAGGGATTCGAGCGTTACATCGCGCAGGTCGTGGCCGTCAATCGTGATGCTGCCTTCCGTGGGATCGTAGAAGCGCGGCAGTAAGTTAATGATGGTCGTCTTACCGGAACCGGTTGCGCCGAGCAAGGCGATGGTCTCACCGGGATACGCTTCAAAGGTCACATTCGCAAGCACCGGCTCACCGCCGCCAAAATAACGGAAGGTGACATTCTCGAATTTCACATCACCCTTCACAGCGGGCAGTTTGATCGCACCCGGCTTATCCGTGATGTCATTTTTTGCGTCCAGAATTTCAAAGATGCGGTCTGCGGATGCCGAAGCTTGACCGAACTGGGTGATGATCATGCCCATCATCATGATCGGCATGAAGAGATACATCAGGTACATTGAGAATTCCTGCCAGGCGCCCAGGCTCAGTGTGCCGGCAATAATGGATTTGCCGCCAACATACAAAATGGTCGCCTGACCGAGGTTGGCGATCATGAATACCAGGGGAAACATGAAGGTGAATAAACGCGAGAGTTTAATCGCCTGTTCCATGGTGTCGTCGGCGCGTGCTTTGAATTTGTCCTGCTGTTGTTTCTCGCGCGTGAACGCTTTAATGACTTTGATGCCGGCAAGGTTTTCCTGCAATACCGTGTTCAGGGCGGAAAGCTTTTGCTGCACCAGAGCAAACATCGGTCGGCTGGCGCCTGCAAAGAACATGAATAACACCAAAGCAATCGGCAGGATGGGCATCACCGTCCAGGCGAGAGCGGCGTTCGTGCTGAACAGGATGATGATCGTGCCGCTCAATAGGATGAACGCACCGATCAGCTGGAGTAAGCCTTGCCCGATAAAGAGGCGTACTTTTTCCACGTCGTCGGTGGCACGGATCATCAACTGTCCCGTTTGGTTCTTATCGTGGTAGGAGAAGGAGAGCGTCTGGATTTTTGAGTAAAGATCATTACGTAAATCGTATGCCACCGCTTGAGAATTTTTTTCCGCCCAGTATGCCTGGAGGAAGGCGAAGACGCCGCGCAAAATGGCGAAGACGAGAATCAAGACTATGGCATTGATTAACGCTTGCGGGGCATTATTCACATCTGCTGTCAACTGGGCCTTGAGCTGGTCTACGGTCAAGTTGGCGGGATACTTCAGCACATCCAGAATCTTGGGCAGGGCAGCACTCATAAAACCAGCAGGAATTTTATCGAGCGCGCCCAACACTTGATCGGCGATGTACCCGCTGGTCACAGCGTCGATGACCCGGCGGATCATGCTGGGCACGGCGAGCTGGGAGAGGGTGGCGATGATG
>JBKPQD010000329.1:0-3608 GCA_046733915.1 Chloroflexota bacterium | reverse complement strand
CTTTTCTTCAGTGGTTTTAACTCTTTGGTGGGGCTGGATCGGGTGCTATGGTCTAAGGCAACCGTAGATGACGCGGTTCGCTTAACTATTTCTAGTGTTTTTATGACGGCAATACTCTGCGTATTTAATTATCTCCAATCGATTTACCATTGGAGTTCTTTCTCTGCAGTTCCACTAAGCATGATCCTTTTTATTGGATTGGTCGCGGGATTTGGCTTCCTGTTGGCACGGTATCGCTTGCGCTTATTGTCATCGACAGCTCATCGCTGGGTCAATTGGCGTCAAGAAACATCCAAAATTGGGGAACGCGTATTGATCGTGGGCTTGGGTGAAGGGAATAAGATCGCAAATTACCTCCTGCGACAGAGAATATTCCGCACTGCGTTTTCGATTGTCGGCACCATCGAAAACACTAACCCTTCGCAGCATGGCATGCGTGTGAGGGGGAACTGGATCCTAGGTGGTATTCGGGATATTCCCACGCTTATTAAACGCTATGACATTGGAATGATCTTATCCACGATCCCGCGCGCGGAGGCTGAAAATGAACATATTCTTGAAATTTGCCAGTTATCTCATACGAGATTGATTTTCCTCGATGATCTCTTCTCGATGACGGATCGTCAGGTAACACGTCCCCGCGGACAAATTGACAGCCAACTTTGGTCAGAAGGGCATTTGGAATACAAGGCCATGCATGATGTCGTAACCGGTCTTCCAAATCGTTACCTTCTAGAAGACCGTGTCCAGCATGCTCTTCAATATGCAAAACGTTATGGTACGCAATCAGCATTAGTCTTCATTGAGTTCAGCGAAATAGCGAGAATTGACGAGAAATTTGGACACACGATAAGTGGTGAAGCTCTAAAAGGCCTAGCCAAGCAGCTTAAAACCTGCAAAAGAGAAAGTGATACCTTAGCCCGGTTTGGATTCGATAAGTTTGCGTTATTGCTAGAAAATTTACCAAGTGCGCGTGAAACAGAAATAGTTATTGAAAGAATTCGTGCCACGTTATTGAACCCGCTCCAGGTTGCGCAACATGAATTCTTACTGGATGCACGAATCGGCCATTGTATATGCCAGCAGGCGTGTGATGCCTTTGAGATTCCAGAAAAAGTTGAATTAATCCGATGCTATGGTTGTGCTATGTCTAAAAGCACGACAAATGAAACAGATACAGTGAGTACATATGGAAACATTTTGGCAAAATAAGACCGTTTTGGTCACGGGTGCAGGCGGATTTATTGGCAGCCACTTGGTCGAACACCTAGTGGATCAGGGTGCACATGTGCGCGCTTTCATACGATACAACTCCAAGGGCGAAATTGGTCACCTTTCCGCACTGGGATCTGAGGCGTTGTCTAAGCTAGAGATTATCGCAGGAGATTTGCGCGACTTGACGGCAGTACTGTCCGCAATGCGCGATATCCATACTGTGTTTCACCTGGGTGCGTTGATTGCCATCCCCTACTCTTATAAGCATCCTGCCAATGTAGTTGATTCGAACATACTGGGTACCATGAATGTACTTCTTGCAGCTCGAGAGACCAAAGTCAAACGTGTTATTCACACGTCTACAAGTGAAGTTTATGGCACTGCGATACGTGTTCCTATCGATGAAAGCCACCCTCTACAGGGTCAATCACCTTATTCTGCGAGCAAGATTGGCGCAGATAAGCTGGCTGAAAGTTTTTACTGTGCCTATGACCTACCCGTAGTCACAGTTCGTCCATTTAATACGTATGGCCCGCGTCAATCTACCCGTGCTGTAATTCCCACGATTATCACCCAGGCGCTGACACAAGATGTAATTTATCTGGGCAATTTGGATGCGACCCGGGATTTGACCTATGTTTCTGATACTGTGGAAGGCTTCCTATGTGCTGGTGAAGCGCAGGAGATCGAAGGAGGCACCTTCAATCTTGGCGTTGGCTATGAAGTAAAAATCGGTGAGCTTGCCAATCAGATCATTTCCTGTATTGGCAGAAAAGTTGAAATCCGAGTGGACGCTTTACGTTTGAGGCCACCGAAGAGCGAGGTCGAGCGGTTACTATCTGATAACCGTCTGGCAAAGGCCAAGTTGAACTGGTCTCCACGTGTAAATCTACAAGATGGCCTTTTGAAAACAATTGCGTGGATTTCAGATCATATTTCATCTTATCAGCCGAGCACGTATCAGCTTTGAGTCGAAGGAGGCGGAGAAAAGTTATGAAAGCAGTCATCTTGGCTGGCGGCAGAGGTACCCGTCTGGCGCCTTACACGAAAATACTTCCTAAGCCTTTAATGCCTATCGGAGATATGCCGATCCTAGAGATTCTCTTGCGGCAGATAAAGCGCTCAGGGATTGACGAGGTGATTTTGACTGTAGGGCATTTGTCTGAATTGATGCGAGCTTTTTTCCAGGAGGGGGCTCGGCTTGGCATACAAATCAAGTACAGTTATGAAGATAGCCCGCTGGGAACGGCAGGACCGCTGTCTTTGGTGAGAGATTCTCTGGAATCGACATTTTTGATCACAAATGGGGATATTCTTACTGATCTGGATTTTAATGCCCTGATTGAATACCATAAACTTTCAGGCGCTGCTGCAACCATTGCGATGCACACCCGGCAAGTGAAAATTGACCTGGGTGTTTTAGAGTTTAATGGAAAGTACGAGCTAACGGGTTATATTGAAAAACCGACCTATCATTTCAATGTGAGTATGGGAATCTATGTGTTTGAACCATCGGTATTGAAATACATTCCGAATGGCGAACATCTCGATTTTCCGGATCTGGTTTTGAAATTAATTGAACACGGGGAATGCGTTGTGGGTTACCCCTTTGCCGGATATTGGCAGGACCTGGGAAGCCCAGGTGACTATGAACAAGCCGTGCAAGACTTTGAAAAAATCAAGACGCAAATTCTGGAGGTTTGATCCATGGACTGGAGAGTACCGTTAGCAGATTTGGATTTTGGTGAGGCAGAAGAAGCGGCTGTTCTAAAAGTCATCCGTAGCCGGTGGCTTACTATGGGCGAATCAACACAGGAATTTGAGAATAAATTTTCCGCTTTTGTGGGTATAAAGCACGCGTTTGCTCTGTCGAATGCAACCGAAGCCTTACATCTGGCTTGTCTTGCACTTGGTATCGGCGTGGGCGATGAGGTGATTATTCCGTCTCTTAGCTTTGTGGCAACTGCCAATGCTGTACTATATACGGGAGCTCGGGTGCGTTTTGCAGATATCCTGGGTGATTATGACTTGACGATTTCACCGCAGGATATTGAAAATCAGATTTCCCCTCAAACCAAAGCAATTGTAGTAATGCATTATGGCGGGTTTCCCTGTCAGATGCCGGCTATCCAGGAGATCGCCAAAAAGCACGGCCTCGCCATTATTGAGGATAACGCCCATGCACCCGGTGCCTCCTTGAATGAAATCATGCTGGGGACCTGGGGAGATGTGGGTTGCTTCAGTTTCTTTTCGAACAAAAACCTTGCGGTGGGTGAAGGTGGGATGCTGGTTACAAACCGGGATGATGTGGCAGAGAAAGTTAAGCGCCTGCGCTCACACGGGATGACGACTTTAACATGGGACCGTCATAAGGGGCACGCGTACACCTATGA
>JBKPQD010000328.1:0-2661 GCA_046733915.1 Chloroflexota bacterium | reverse complement strand
AAACAGCGTGCGTTCATCGATGGTGCCGCGCGTGTACTGTTCCAGCAGATCATTCCTTTGCCGCGTGCCTCGCCGGTGTCCATCCCCCTGCTGGGGTACGACCTCAGAACGGTTACCTCTCCGGATCCTACACAAGTGATTCCTCTATCATGGGGGGAAGAGGAAGCAGTATCGCTGACGCCTACAGTAGAATCCACGCCGGTGACCGCTGAGCCCACGGACGTCCCGTTGTATCGCATCGGTGACACGATCGCCGTCCGGGCCGGACCGATTTTTGACCATAACCAGCATTTGGTCCCGGATGGAACGCCGGTGCGTTTTACGATGTCCATGCGCGATGAGAGTGGAAGTATCCTCAAGCCGATCGAATCTACAACAACGGATGGCATTGCACGCGCTTCGTTCGTGATTGATAGAGCCGGTGAAGTACAGATCAGCGCTGCCAGTGAGCCAGCGGTTGTTTCCCAGGTCCTGCAGTTCGACGCCTCGAATCAGGGCTCCGCGGTGACGGTCGTTGTCCCGACGGTGAGCGTGACTCCAATCATTATTGTACCCACTGTGAATACACCCGTTCCACAAAACGATCTCATCTCGCCCGATGGACATCCTCGTTTGGGGGTGTGGCTGATTTCATTGCTGGCATTATTTGGCGGGGCGATCCTTGGGTATTGGGCGGTCAGCCGTATCGTTACGCCGCGCTGGGGATTACGCTGGGCGCTGTGTATTTTCCTGGGCGGGCTGCTGGGATATAACTACCTGGCGCTGGATATGCCTGGCGCGGCAAATTGGATTGCCTCGGGCGGCGGGGCGTTGGGCGTGCTTCTGCTAATTTTTACGGGGGAAGCTTTGGGGATGCTGGGAGCCTGGGGATGGATGCGCCTGGTTAATGAACCAGCGTCGCGAGCAAACTAATCAATAATAAAACGGCTGCGCTCCAGGCGAGTGTAGCTTCTGCCGGATGGGTCAGATAATCAGTGACCGGCAGGTTGCGCGCCCGCCGGACAGGAAGCGGAATCGTCGGTGATTCACGGTAGCCTAGCAATGCCTGGCGGAATTCATCGATCGTCGTCGGTCGCTCATCCGGGTGCAGGGACATCGCCCATAGCACGGCACGTTCTGTGCGTGGCGTTACGTCGGGGTTGACCTGGCGGATGGGCACCAAACTGTCAGGTTGCAGAAAACGCTTACGTGCGTCTGCCGGGGGCTCGTTCGTGAGCAGGTGATAAAGTGTAGCGCCGAACGAATAGATATCGGAGCGGATGTCGGTATGGACATCACTGCCGCCGTACTGCTCCAGAGGCGTGTAGAGAGCCGTCCCCTGTCCTTGAATGATCGTGATCGTGATTTCTTCAGGCGCTAGGATTTTCACAAGACCAAAATCGACGAGCTTGATCAAACCATTCGGCATCAATTTCAAGTTGCTGGGCTTGATATCGCGGTGCACGATGGGCGGGTCCTGCACATGCAGGAAGGCAAGGGCACTTGCCAGCTGGTCTGCCCAGGAGAGCACCTCTTTTTCACGAAGAAATGTTTTGTCGCGGCGTGCTTCGATCATAAGCAAGCGCAAGTCCTTGCCGGGAACATAGTCCATCACGAGATAATCGCGCGGACCATTGGAGAAGAAATCGGAAACTTTTGGCAGGTTGGGATGATCGAGACGCGCGAGGATAGTAGCCTCGCGCAGGAACTGGTCGCGGGCTTCTTCTCGAATATTTTCCGGGAGGGCACGATCGTATTCGACTTCCTTCAACGCACACTGGCGGCCCTTGAGACGGGTATCGTCTGCAAGATAAATGGATCCCATGCCGCCCTGACCTATGCGTTCGCGGATCTTATACCGACCGCGTAACACCTCCCCATTCTTTAGGGGCGGGAGCAATCTTCTCCTTTTTCTATATGCATTTCAATGCAGAGGCATTCGGCGTGGTCCTGCACAGAAACACATCTTAATGCTATATAATTATAATATACTCTCGTTGTATATCTTTCATACCTCTTCAACATGAGACCTTCATGAATAATACGTTGGAAGAATATCCATTGCTGGTCGCCCAAGAGGGACCTCTCAAAGGCCAGCGCTGGCCGGTTAGCCAAACCCTCGTGTTGGGACGTGAAGCTTCGTGTGATGTGGTGGTGGCGGACCGCCAGATCTCACGCTATCACGCGCGCCTGACGCCAACGCCAGAAGGTGTCATCCTGGAAGACCTGGGGAGCAAGAATGGCACGCATCACAACGGTGTACCGCTTTCAGGTCCCGTGGTGCTGCAGGACGGCGATCTCGTTTCCGTGGCCTTGGCGCAGCAGTTCCTGTTCTTGACCTCGGATGCGACGATGCCGTTGCTCGAAGGCACGGCACATCCGGGACGGTTGATGATGGACCAGAAATCGCGCCGCGTCTGGGTCAACCAGCAACAGCTGGTCCCGCCGCTTTCGGCACAGCAATTCAAAATGTTGTGGCTGCTGTACGAAAGCCAGGGACAGGTCGTCAGCCGCCCGGACCTGGTTGCGTCCGTTTGGGGCGATGAGCAAGCCGCGGGTGTCTCTGACCAGGCGCTCGACGCGTTGATTCGCCGCCTGCGCGACCGTCTCGCCGCGCTCGACCCGACTCATCAATATATTTCCACCGTGCGCGGACATGGTGTGCGATTGGATAACCCATCT
>JBKPQD010000327.1:0-7571 GCA_046733915.1 Chloroflexota bacterium | reverse complement strand
CCTCCTTTATGGCAAAGACATCGCACGACGCAGAAAAAAATTTCGGCTCGCCTTTTGGCGCACGCCGTATATCTTTCGGCAGGTCCGGCAGCTCGTTCGGAAAATCATTTCCGAAGGAGAATACGCATTTTCGTTCCAAATACAGTCTCTGTTCGACGCCAGTGCACCCGGCACTCCTCATTTCGTTTATACGGATCACACCCACCTGGAGAATCAGAATTATACCGCCAGCCGGGATAACCTGTACTCGCCGAAATGGATCGCCCTCGAAAGGGAAGTCTATCAGCACGCCTCGCTTGTCTTCGTACGGAGCACCAATGTCATGCGCTCGGTGATCGGAGAGTATAACCAGCCGCGGGACAAGGTTGTTTGTGTCTATGCAGGCAGCAATGCAAACGTAAGCCCCGAGAAGCGAGAGAATAGTGACTATACGAAGCCTGATATCCTGTTTGTCGGGCTGGATTGGAAACGCAAAGGCGGACCTGATCTCGTGCAGGCGTTCGAACAGGTGCGCCAGATTCATCCGCAGGCGCACTTGACGATCGTCGGGGCGCGACCGGACCTTCACGTTCCGAACTGTGACGTGATCGGTCCTGTGCCTCCGGAAGATTTGGATCCGTATTACCAGCGAGCGAGTGTCTTCTGCTTGCCAACTCGCATGGAGCCGTTTGGAATTGTTTTTATCGAAGCGATGACCGCTCACCTTCCTATTGTGGCGACCCGCGTTGGCGCCATCCCCGATTTCGTGGAGGATGGTAGGAACGGCTGGCTGGTCGAACCCGGCGATGTGTTGGGACTGGCGACCGCGTTACTAAAGCTTCTGGAAGATCCGGAGCTGTGCCGGTCGTTTGGAGAACACAGTTTTCGTTTGACCGCCGAACGCTATTCCTGGAGCGCAGTTGGCGAAAAGTTTCGGCAAAGCATACTCCCTGTGCTGACACAACCACTTAAAGGAGAATGAACCGGTGCCTGTACCCTATAAACAGACGGAGCGCGACCAACCCATTTTGGACGGGATTGCAGCCCACTTAAAACATTCATTGAGCGCCTGGTACGGACGTGAGGCGCGGCTCGGCACGGATACCCCAGAATTTCGATCCTATAAGAATTCTTTTATTCTTCGATATCCCGTGACCCTGGCGGGCGGGAGCAAGAAGACGGTCCTTGCAAAGATTCGTCGCCATCCCAAAATGGATTCGCTCGCCCAGGCTATCTCCACAGACTTGCACGCGAACGTCCCCATCGAATATCATTCTCTGGAATATGTGTACGAACGTCTGGCAGGCAAGGACGAGGACCTGGGTGTAATTCGTCCGCTCGATTATCTCGAGCAATATTATGCAATTGTCATGGAGGAATATCCGTCACACCCGTTGCGGCAGATTCTCGCCGACCAGCGCAATGGCGGCAATATCCAGGTACTGGTGGATGCGGCGACCAAAACCGGGAAATGGCTGCATTATTTTCATCAGCATGTGAACACGCCGCAGGAGGTCAGCTTCTCCAACGACGATCTCCTGGCCGAGGTGGAGCATTTTGCCCGGCGGCTCGAGAAAGCGAGTCACGGTCGCGTCCAGGCTGAAGACATCCTCGATCAGTTTGCCCAGAAGCTGAAGTCTATCCGGCTTGATTCGATGATGTTTTCCCAATCGCATGCGGATATGACCTGCGACAATGTGCTGTATTCGGACGATCAAAAGGTGTGTGTGATCGACATCAAGACTCGTCTCGCCCCCATCTATTCGGATCTGGGACTGATTCTCACGCATCCAGAAACATTTAAGCAACAAATTTTTTCTGCAGGCCGTTACTTGCCTGCTTCCCTACTGGCCGTCTATCGCGAGGCCATACTGACGGGATACTTTGCCGGGGAGCCGCCTGACAAATTCCTCGTGGCGATTTATAGTGCTATCAAGATTCTCGACAAATGGACGATGTACGAAGAGCTGATGAGCCGTTATAAAGGGATGAAATACCTGCTCTCTATTCCACTGGGACCGTTTGTCACGGCGTACTTCCAGAACAGGTTCCGTCAGCATTTGAATATGGCGAACATGAACGAGTCGCGTGGGGAACTCAGCCGCGTAAAACCTGCCGATCCTGCCCGGTGAGCCGCTCCACATTCGCAATACAAAGGTCCTCCTTTCGGAGGACCTTTGTATTCCATCTACTTGGTCAACAAGCATGTAGCTTAAGGTCTGCGAGTATGACGCGTGTCGATGCGCGGACTGAAGTACTGTCCTCCGTTATGGAGGGCTCGGACCGCCGTTACGAGCTCCTGACCGGCGGCTTCCTTGAGGACATAGCCCGAAGCGCCTGCCTGCAATGCATGTTGGATATGTTCGGCAGAGTTGTAAATCGTTAACATCACTACATGAGTGTGCGGACACAGCCCGCAAATCTGCCGGGTTGCCTCGATTCCATCCATGCGCGGCATGGAAATATCCATGACAGCCACATCCGGGCAGTTATTGGCGGCAAATTCCACTGCCTCCTGCCCGTCGGCGGCGGTCCCAATGATTTGAATGTCCCCTTGCGCTTCCAGCAGATAACGTAATGCGTCACGGACAATACCGTGATCGTCGGCAAGCAAGACTGTGATCATTCACGCTCCTCAATTCCGGCGTTTGGCTTATTACTATTATAAAACGGAAGAATCGCCTCGATCAGTGTCCCCTTACCCAGCGGGGACGAGATGCGCAAGCTGCCTCCCACCGCTTCGGCGCGTTCGCGCATGATCATTAACCCATGCCCGTCGCGGTTATCTTTCCCGATGGTATCGATACCAATCCCATTATCCTGTACTGTGAGCAAAACAGTATTTTGCTCGCATTGCACCGAAATCTGCACATGGTCGGCTTGCGCATGGCGGGCGATGTTGAGCAATGCTTCCTGGGCGATACGCAGAATTGTCATCTCTACGGCGGTGCCCAGCCGCGGCAGCGATCGCTGCGATTGATTGAAATCCACCTGAATGCCATAGCGTGCATGGAACTTGCCAATATAGGACTGCAGCGCCGCTACCAACCCGTATTCATCCAGTACCACCGGGCGAAGATCGGACATCACATCACGCACGATATCGATCATTTCGGTCACCAGCTTAATCGAGTCGGTCAGCCTGTTACCGACAGACGAAGTCACTTGATGCGAGAGCTGATCGCTAATGATCGTTAGATTCAGGTTCAGTGCCGTCAAGCTCTGCCCGACCCGGTCGTGCAATTCGCGGGCGAGAGCGTGCCGTTCCTGCTCCTGCACCTCCACCAATCGCTGCGAGAGAACCTGGAGACGAGCACGGTTTTCCTCCAATGCTTTGTTTGCCGTCTGCAGTTCCGCTGTCCGTTCGACGACACGGCTTTCCAACTGTAGGTTCAACTGCTGAAGATCTGCTTCGGCGCGCTTGCGTTCGGTGATATCGATCACGACAGATACCACCGATTGGGTCCGCCCGACCGGATCCAGGATGGGAGCCGCGCTCACGTTCACCCACAGAATCGAGCCGTCCCAGCGAATAAAGCGTTTCTCCAGCTGAAACGGGATGCCTTTGTCCAGCAACCGGTCAAATAGGATTCGATTCTTGTCGAGATCATCGGGATGGGTGTATGCCCAGATGGTTTTCCCAAGCAGCTCCGACTCTTTATACCCGAGCATCTTACAGAACGCCTGGTTCACAAAGATCGATTTGCCCTCCTCGTCAGAGCGGATAATGCCAGCCGTTGCCTGGTTGACGATGGCGCGGAAACGCTGTTCCGAATCGCTCAGCGCCTTTTCCACCTGCTTGCGTTCGGTGATATCCAATGTGATGACAATTGTTTGTTCCAGCGGATCCGCCAGGAGCGCATGCTGAGTCCAGTAGATGCGTCCGTTATGCTCGGTCTCGTAACTGATCGTCTCGCCAGCAAACACACGGCGGAAGCGTGCCTCCATTTTCGCAGCGGTCGCCGGATCGAAAACCTCGAAAACCGTGTGGCCCTCGAGCATCTCACGCGTGAAACCAAATCGTTCGACGATGGGCCCTTCGGCGATTACGTAGCGCAAGCTCCGATCCACGACAAAAATGCCACCGTTCGGAATGCTACGGGCAATGGAGCGATAGAGAGCTTCGCTTTGCTGCAGGATCTCCTCGGCGCGTTTGCGGTCGGTAATCTCGAGCCAGGTATTCACTGCCGCGACGAGATTTCCCTGTGTATCGCGGATGGGAGATGCATTGACAAGGATGGGGATAGGCGGCCCCTCGCTTGGCTGCACCACCAGCTCCATATTCCGTACTTCCTCACCAAACCGGCTCGCCCGGTAGAGAGGCAGCTGTTCGGCTGTGGGAACCGTCACGCCATCCGACAGAAAGAGCTTCCATTCGGTTTGGTGCTGGCCTGTGGGTAGACCGATCAACTGGTCGGGTGGACGCTTCGTCATGGCCAGCCCCTGACGGCTGACACGTGAAATTGGATAATGAGGCGGGCCACCGGTAACAGCGAGACCGATGGGGATATTCTCCAGAATCGCTTCAAGCAGGCGTGTACCCTCGACCTCGCGGCGTAGCAGGCGCACGTACTCGGAAAGCAAGCCAAACAAGACGGTCAAATTTCCGGTCACCAGAATTACGCGCTGCACATACCACGACAAGTCATAACGCTGGCCGCCGATCAGCACCATCAAGGCAACAAAGACGAGCGCCAGCTGAGGTAAGGCAATGTAGCCAGCTAACTTATCACCGGAACGACGATAGTGGAGCGTCGATACGATGCTGCCCAACGCAAATGAGAGCATGATGGCGACCATGCCGCCACGCTGAGACTGTGTGAATTTTCCGTCCGGCGTCACAAAGAGAGGTAACCGCCCCTCAAAATATACGAGCAGGCCATATACCGTCACAGCCAGTACAAGCCAGATTCCTACGACCCAAAGCCAGCGCATACCTATAAAATGCCGGGTTGTCGGCCAGGGAATCAGAATGGCAGCCAGCAAGAACAGGCCCAGTATCGTAAGAGCTGCCATCGCGATCCAGGCAGGCGTATTGGGGAGATGACCGAGGATCGAGCCTTCCTGCGGCAACACGCCGGGCCAGGCTAATGCATAGACGATTTGTCCAATTCCGTAGGCAGCGAATCCACAGCCTACCCAAAAGGAAAGAGAATCGCGCATCACATGGTAGCGTCCGAGCGCAAGATATGAAATACAAAGGGTTGTCAGTGCCACAAATGAGCTGATAAAAGGTATATACCAGGGAGCCTGTATCAACACCGGGCTTGTGTCCCAGAGCAGCGCCAGGCCGATCACCAAGAATGCCAAGCCAATTGCTGTACCGATGATGGTCAGCAATAGGGGATCGCGTACAGGCGGAGCTGCCACCTTTCCGCCATCAGTATCCAGGTCCGCGATCTCCTGCTCGAGTTCCAGTGTTTTCTGGCTTTCCAGTCCAATCATTTAATTACCACTTGTAAATACTCCCAGTACCGAATCACCATCATGTGCTGCCTGCTTCCTTCTGGATCGTGTCCAGGGCAAGCGGTTCCGTCTGCAATAGATATTAAGTGGGGAGGAATAAATCATCGGCGACTGCTTCTACTCCAAGCAATTACGATGAGCGGCGGCTTTGTTGCCTGGCTTTTATAGCTCGTATCTATTTTACATCGTCTGTGCCTGGCTGGGAACAAGAGATTTCTGCCGGTGCGGTGCGAGACCCGGTGCAGTTTACTTGTGCCCTCTGCCCATCCGCATTTAGCTATTTTCCTGCGTAAGCGAATTGACACCAAAGCGCCTCTTAACCCAGGTTGGAGGCTGGTAGGCGAACAAGATGGCAAACGCTGCGCCTAAGCCAATGCAACGGTTGAGAATCTGCCAGACGTCGGAATCCGAGAAGCCGCCGAAGCTGGCGATCGCGGCGCTCAAAAACCAAATGACAATGCTCCAGGACACGAGCAAAACACGATATTTTTGGGTCGTTGTCTCCACACGAAAATAAAGGATGAAATATGCCAGACCACCCAGGATCGGAGGTAACAGAAGCATCAGGAGTGCCAGTGTAAAAAACGGACCGGTGAGCGGGCTCTGGTAGGCGAGAGCCGCCGTCCAGCGCTTGATCGTCACATCCATCGGAATGCTGGCTTGCACGTAGTACACAAGCAACGTGTAATAGGCAATGTAAAATACACTCAGCGGTCCCAATACTTTTCGGCTGCCGGTGAACAAGTACACGAGATAAAACACGAGACCGTAGAGCGCCACACAGATCGCCAGTAAGTTCAACAGGGTGAACGTTGTGAACAGCGGCAAGCCAATGATTCCAAAACCACCCAGTACGCTCAATGCCGCGCTGATCAGATTCGAAAATGCCAACGCGTACCACCACACGACGAACAAGCGCCATGCTAAACGTGAATCGGCCGTGGAGGAACGCCGCCGACTGAGCACGCGGCCGACATAAAAGTAAATGGCTGCACAAAGAGTGGACAGCAAGGCTCCCAGGAACAATGTTGGCTGAATCATCGAGACTCCTTGTCAGATCAAGTCAGAGGCGCGGTCAATAATCGTATCCTTCGAGCGCGAGGGAACGGCTTTGGCGGGCGCCGGTTCAGGCGTCCAGGTCTCTGCAGGTTGAAGTGTGAAATAAAATGTGGAGCCCTTGCCTGGCTCTGAATCAACCCACATCCGACCACCGTGCCGTTCCACGATCTTGCGGGCGATCGCTAATCCGATGCCGGTGCCGGGATATTTGTCGGGTGTATGCAAGCGCTGGAATATGACAAATACGCGTTCTGTATATTGCGGATCGATCCCAATGCCATTATCGCGAACGAAGAACAGCAAGAGCTCCTCCAGCTGTCGCGCACCAATGTGAATGCGCGGCGCTTCTGCTCCACGGAACTTGATGGCATTCCCGATCAAATGTTCAAACAAGTCGATCATTTGGGTATCATCGCCAAGTACCGGTGGCAGGAAATCGTGGGTCACGGAGGCATGTGAATTTGTAATCAGCGGCCGGAGATTCTCCAGCACCTGCTGGAGCGTGTCCTCCAGGATCACGGGGGCGAACTCTTTGCGGCTCGATCCGATCCTCGAGTACCCGAGCAGGTCGGCGATCAGGTCCTTCATCCGATTCACCCCTTCGATCGTGTAACTGATGAACTCTTCGGCGTCGGAATCGAGCTTGCCCTTGTAACGACGTGCCAATAACTGCACATACCCGGAGACAAGATGCAGGGGCTCCTGCAAATCATGGGAAGCAACATAGGCAAACTGCTCCAACTCCTGATTGGAGCGTTGCAGCTCGTCAGTTTTCTGGCGCAATTTTTCCTCGACGGCGCGGCGCTCGGTAATATCGCGCGCCGCGGCATACAATAAATTGTCCTCCGGCGACAGCACAACAACCCAGGCCAGCCATCGGTATTGACCCTCTCTGTGCTGGAAGCGGCATTCAAAACGCCCCACTTTCGTGGCAGTGACACGCTGCAGCGCGGATGTCGTCGCCGCAATATCGTCAGGATGAATGAGATTCGTGAGCAGATAGCCGCGCAGGTCTTCGCGCGAATAACCAAGAATCGTCTCCCAGGCTGGATTCAAATCCCGCAGCC
>JBKPQD010000326.1:0-3582 GCA_046733915.1 Chloroflexota bacterium | reverse complement strand
CTCTCAAAGGGACGAACGCTGAACCCCAGGCACAGGGACAACTGATTGCCAACCCCACCAGTCAATCGGCAGTTCTAGTTGTAACGGGGTTACCGCCTCTTGAGCCCGGCAAAACATACCAGGTGTGGCTGATCGCCAATGCACCGGTCAGCGCCGGTTTGCTTACCGTAGACGCCAATGGACAGGGTGTCCTGATTATCACCTCGACCGAGTCGATCGGCTCGTTCAAGTCGCTGGGAATTTCAGTGGAGCCCGCCGGCGGCAGCCCGCAGCCCACAGGAGATATTGTCGTGCTGAGCGATCTCTAAATTCTGTGTAATGTCATTCTGAGCGAAGAATCCCCTTTCTTGTCTCAGGGAAACGTGCTTCGAAAAGAGTGTTGAGAAATTTCTCAACACTCTTTTTATTTTCCATAAATGCAAAACACACGAGCCTGCGTAAGCATAGATAGGTATACCAATCATGAGCTCAATGAATATCCTGGAAGGAGGCAAGTCAAATTCAGCAAAAGAAATTTCTCGCGTTTCTTTACAGACCAATTCCAATGTCTTGTTTTTCAGAGGAGAAAAACCATGAAAAAGTTTTCGAATGTTTTGCTCTATAGCCTCTTAGCCCTGGCAATGCTCTTTGGGCTGGTAGCAATTCCCGCCCGCGCGGCCGATCATCTCGACGCTCCCGGGCTCACCCCTCCCGGCGGTGATACCCGTCTGGATATTACCGACGTTTATGCATTTCAATCGCCCAGCAACCCCGGTCACACCGTGCTGGTGATGGGCGTCAACCCGTTGGAAGGCGTGTTGAACGATGGTACGTTCCGTCCTGGTGCCTATTATGAATTCAAGATCGATTCGAACGGCGATGCCAAAGAGGATCTGACCTATCGCGTGACCTTCGGCGCACCAAATGGCTCTCTTCAGCAAAAGATGACGCTGCAACAAATTCCGGCCGGTAAAAGTGGATCAAAAATTGCCACTGGCTGGACCGGTTCCAACGTCTCGCTCCCCGGCGATGGCTGGATAACTGCGGGTGCCTACGACGATCCGTTCTTCTTCGATCTGAACGGATTCCTGAACCTCGATTTCTGCAACCCCGGCACGAACTTCTTCAACGGCCTGAATATTTCTGCCATTGTGCTCGAAGTACCGAGCTCCTGGCTGGGCGCAAGCAATATCGGTGTGTGGGCGCGCACAGTCTGGAACGATGCCCAGATCGACCGCATGGGACGACCGGCGATTAATACCGTGTTCATTCCCAACAACGTCTTTGAGCCAAAGGGCACGGAGCCTTCCCAACGCAATGCCTTCAACATGGCAAAGCCGCGCAATGATCAGCGTGACTTCCGCGGTGAAGTAGTTGATACCCTGGAGATCTTCTACGGCGCAGGCAGCCCCACCGCCCAGGCCCTGGCAGATTTCCTGTTGCCCGACGTTCTGACCATCGACACGTCCTCTTCGGCCGGCTTCCCCAACGGACGGCAGCTTGCAGACGATGTCATCGATATCGAGCTCGGTCTGGTGACCAACGGTGCCGTGACCACCGACTGTGTGTCGAACGACTCGGCGTTCTCAAGCACCTTCCCTTATCTTGCTTCGGCGAATTAAGCGGGGAAAATCAGCGACTTCCTGGAGGTGAGCATCCCTCGCCTCCAGGAAGGTATGAGGAGAACTATAAATGAACAAACGTAAAGCCATCTTGTTCTCATTGTCAGCTTTTATTCTGGTTGCTTCTTCCTATTTTGTCCCGCAGCTTCGCCATTCGTCGAACGATCTGCGCAATCCCCGAAGTATCGACGGTAACGCGCTGGCCAGCGTCCCACCCGTAGACGTGGCGATCCGGACCTTCCAGGAGCGCATCAGGCAAAATCCAAAGGATGCCGTCAGTTATGCCATGTTGGGCGAGCAATACAGCCGCCAGGCGCGCGAGACCGGCGATGTGAGCGGCTACCAGCGTGCCGAAAAAGCATTGAATCAGTCCCTGGATCTACTTCCCCAGTATGCGCCGGCGGAAACAGCGCTGGCATCCATTTACTATGCCCAGCATGAATTCGAGCGTTCGCTTGAACTTGCAGAACAGGTTTATCAATCGAATTATAAAAATGCACAGGCGCGCATTATTGTCGCAGATTCCTATTTGTCGCTTGGGCAATATCAGAAAGCCGAGAAAATCTACAACGAGCTTGGCGATGCGCACGCCACTCCTCCGCTACTGGCGAGACTTGCCAACCTGGATGAGCTCAAAGGGGATTCCGATCAGGCGCTGATGCTCATTCGCCGCGCCGCCGGCGAAACATTACAATCTGGTGGAACCAGGGAAAATGCCGCCTGGTATCTGCTGCGCGTGGGCGACATCTATTACAACCGTGGCGAGATCGAAGAAGCAGGGGAGTTTTACAAAGCATCGCTGCGAGTCTTTGATGACTATTATCTTGCGTATGCCGGTTTGGGAAAAGTGCGCGCTGCGGAAGGAAAATATGACGAGGCAATTGCCTATTATCAAAAGGCAGCCAATATCGTCCCGCAACCGGATTTCCTCGCCGCGCTTGGCGATTTATACACAGTCACGGGTCAGCCCGAACAGGCGAAGATCCAATATGAGACCGTGGATTATATCGGTAAGCTCGCCGCCATCAACCAACAGGTGTATAACCGCCAGCTTGCCAATTTCTATTCCGATCACGATATCAAATTGGATGAAGCGCTTCAGCTTGCACTCAGGGAGCTAAGCGACCGCAAGGATATTTATGGTTACGACGCGGCAGCCTGGGCATATTACAAGAATGGGAAATATCCGGAAGCCCAAGCTATGATGGGTCGCGCCATGGCGATGGGCACGCAGGATGCACGTCTTTTCTATCATGCCGGCATGATCGCTCATGCGCTTCACGATGACCAGCAGTCACGCCAATATCTTGAAAAAGCGCTGGCGATTAACCCACATTTTTCAGTCTTATTCGCCAACCAAGCGCAGCAGACGTTGCTCTCCATTCAGGAGACAGTGACGAAATAAACTACATGTCATTGCGAGGAGCGGTAGCGACGAAGCAATCTCCTGTTCAGCAGGAAACACTCTTCGACACGATTACTTATTTCAACGAGAGATGGCTTCGCTCTCAATGACAGAAAAGGTAGCTATGAAAACATTCCGCCGAGTATGTATCAGTTTATTGACCCTAGTTGTTTCTTTCGTATTTGTCCCGGTTGCGTTTGCACATCCCCTGGGCAACTTCACAATCAACCACTATGCAGGATTGCTGGTCAGCAAAGCGGATGTCTCGATTGACTATGTTCTGGACATGGCGGAAATCCCTGCCTTTCAAGAAATCGCCGCATTTGATAAGAACGGTGACGGTCAAGCGGACTCCGTGGAAGCAGCCGGGTACCATGCCTCAAAATGCGCCTCGCTCCAACCGGATCTGAATCTACGTGTGAACAATAAAGTAGTTGCCTTGGCGCTGACTTCTTCATCCATCGAATTCCCTGCCGGAGCCGGCGGACTGCCGACGCTGCGGCTTACCTGCACCTTCGAGACCCTCATCGTGGGCAAAAATTTGACCAGCCTCTCCTTCGTCGATAACACCTACAA
>JBKPQD010000325.1:0-10662 GCA_046733915.1 Chloroflexota bacterium | reverse complement strand
AATGATCTGCTGGAACAGTACACGCGCGGCAACATCGATGAACGCAGGCTGTTTGCTGTAGAGAGCATAATAGGCCGTCAACTTGGTAATATCGGTGGCATCCAGATAATAGGGAGCCGTGAACGAGAAAAGTATCACTTTCTTGTCACGGACGAGGTTGGGACGTTCCGAGAAAAAGCGGCGTAAAAGGTCAACTTGTCCTTTGCTTACATCTGCCAGAGAAATCACAATCCAGTTGGCGCGCTCGAGGGAAGGCTCAATGTTTTCCTCCGATTCGCCGTTCAACATCAATTCCAGCTCGGTCAAGGGGAAGGAATTCAGGCGGCTGGCAAAGATCTGCGCACTGCCCTGCTGCCCATATAAACGTTCGACCGTATCCTGAAATGCGAATGTTCCAAGCGCTTCCTGAGGCACACAACCGCCGCACTGTTGATAGCTTGAGGTATCCGTCAGGAAAACAATACGATCGTTTTGGTTCGGCGAAGTGGGAAGAACAGTATTCAGCTCCTGAGGATCAGGACTGATCAAGGTCGCGGCATTGCGCGCGACATCGAACATCACCTGCTGTGATCTGCCGATTGTTGCTAATCCCGAATCCGGCATAAGTACATTAGAAGCAGTAAACAGATCATACATGCGGAATTTCTGGGCCAGGATGCGGGTCACCGCTGCATCCACACGCTGTGCGAAGGCTTGGTCGCTCTTGTATTCCTGTGTAAAGAAATCAAGAATTCGCAGCGTTGCGGAATAGGTATCAGCATTGCCATCGTCTGATGCAATATTGCCCAAGTAAAGCAGATCGCTCCCCGCCACGAAGGCATCCCGTGCCACCACGCGCGGCGAAAAATTCTCGCCGCTCTGGGCATAAAAAGCGCGTACCGCCTGGCTACCCAGCGCGTCACTGACCACCAGTCCGCCATTGGTGCGCCAATTTTGAAACTCAGGCAAAGCAATGATCGCGGCGAGTGCCGACGCATCGAGGCTGACCGGCCGCGTTGTTGCCCGAATGTTTCCTTGAAAGCCCTGGTAGCGAATATGAGAGACCAGAAGACCATCCGCGATGCTGTCCGGGTCTGTAGCATTGGTCACGCTGAAAAAGGGCGGCAATTCGATTTGATGCAACTGTTCAAGAGACTTGCGGACGGTTGCCACTTCCTCTTCCGGGGAGCGATCCGAGCTGCCGCTGCCAGGGAAATGTTTGGCGACCACAACCATACGTGAGTTGCTGCCCTGGTGCAAACCGGCAATATACGCCTTTCCCATTTCCCCCACCCAGAAGGGATCGCCGCCAAATGAACGTGTTCCGAGATCGATTTGCGAAGCGGGGTTGGGAGACTCAACTACGTCGAGCGATGGTCCCAATAACATATTGAAACCCAGCGCGCTCAGCTCTCTTCCCAACACCTCGCCGACCTGCTGCGACATGTCGGTTTTCCAGGTGGCACCGATCGCCATCTCGTTCGGAAGCGGCGTCATGCCGCTCAGGATCTGATCGTAGGGCGCGCCATCGCCCTCCTGCGAGATTCCGATGAACAGCGGTACATAGATCCTGCTGTCATTATTACTATTGGAATCGGGGGCGGGCGTGGGTACCGTCACCTGTGCTTCGATGCTTTGCAGAGAGTTCACCAACTGGTGGGCACTCAGGACGGTATCAGGAGCGGCAACAAAATTATCATTCTCGGCCAGCAGCACGACACCCCCGACATGATGGTTGGCAATCAGGTCATAAATTTGCGACTCCGGTCCTGTGTCCGTGCCCTGGAATGTCACCAGGAATAGCTGTCCCACCCGCTCTTCCGCGGTCATCGAAGCCAGAACGCCCTGCACCTTCGAGAAAGGGACTTGGGATTGGGCGCGGGCAGTGGATAGAGGTCCCAGAAAAGAGACCATGAACATGAGCAGCAAAAAACAGCGCAGGAGGGAAAGCCTGCTTCGATGCCAGAACCTGCCCGGATCGCCGGTTAATGGACGGACTGCCCGCCTCATTTCGAATCCGCTTTCAGCTGCGCCGCGAGTAGAGGGTCATCCGTGAAGATGCCGTCTACGCCCCAGCCAAAAAGACGACGCATGTCATCTTCTTTGTTGACTGTCCAGACGTGAATGCGGCGGTTCAAGCGATGGACCCGCGCGACTTCCTGCTGGGTCATATCCGTGAGATAGGGATGCAATGCCTGGTACTTTCCAAATACAAAACCGAAGGAGCGCGCCCACGAGCCCAAGAGGCCATGTAGTGCCAGCAAGCCACGCGGCACCTCGGGCAGATAACTGCGCGCCTTCGACAAGTTCGACGTAAAGAAGGAAGAGAAAATCACACGTTTCTGCATCTGGTGTTTTTTGACCAGCATGCACACTGTTTCCACCAAAGAATCATGCCGTGTTTTGTAATTCGTCAATTCGACGTTGACAAATGTGCGCTTGCCGACGGCTTCGAAAACATCCTCCAGCGTGGGAATTTTTTCCGCCCCGAATTTCTCTGAAAAGAAACTGCCGGCATCCAGGCGTTTGAGCTGGGCAAGAGACAAATCCTTGATCCGGCCCTTGCCATTCGTGGTGCGATCCACCGTATCATCGTGATGGACAACCACATAGCCATCAGAGGATAACTTCACATCCAGCTCAATGGCATCCGCCTGCTGCGCCAGGGCGAGTTCGAACGCAGCAATCGTGTTCTCCGGCGCATGAGCTGATGCTCCACGATGGGCAAAGATGACGGGGCGGGAAAGGGATTCGAGCATCATAAATGAATATACGGATCACGCCGGACAAATCGTGAGGCGTAATCCGTATTGTATTATAAAGCACGAGCAAACTAAATATCGACGAAATACGCCAGGGCAGCGCGGTCGAGCATATCCCGCGACATGGTCGGCGGGACGGCAAGGTAAGCAGAGATATCCAAAATTTGATCACACAGGTCGCGCGGATGAGAGGCACGCAGTTTGCGGTTACGCTTGATATACCATTCCTGTAACAGATAGGCCAGTCCTTGATCGGTGTATTCCACTTTCTTATCGGCGGCGACACGCTTGAAGATTTCACGATACTCTTCATAAGAGGGATCGCCGATCTCGATCTTGTGTCGCAGGCGGCGCAGGAAGGCTTCGTCTACAAGGTCCTTTGGCGGAAGGTTGGTGGAGAACACGATCAACACATCAAACGGGACCTCGATTTTGCGTCCGTTGTGGAGCGTGAGAAAGTCGACTCGGTTCTCGAGCGGGACAATCCAGCGGTTGAGCAGATCGCGCGGGCGAACCTGCTGGCGCCCAAAGTCGTCGATCAGAAGAATGCCACCGTTGGCCTTGACCTGAAACGGCGCTTCATAAAATTTATGCACCTCATCGTAAACAAGGTCGAGGCCCTCCAGAGTCAACTCCCCGCCTACTACAATAAAGGGCCGGCGGATCTTAACCCAGCGCGGGTCACGTCGCTGGCTGGTGCGCAGATTTCCGGTACCACCATTCCCTGAGCCTGCGACCTCGGCATCGGGCGCCAGTTTGTGACTGACCTGGTCGTACACCTTGATCACCTGACCGTCCAGATACAGCGCGTACGGAATGTACATCGCCTGCGTGAGAACCAGGTTGCCAAAGGCACGCGCGACGCTGGTCTTGCCATTGCCTGGCGGTCCATACATAAAAATCGAAGTGCCCGAGTTGAGTGCCGGTCCCAGTCGTTGGAAAGTGGACTCGGAGAGAACCATCTGCGACAGAAGTTGGCGCATCATGCGCGACGTCACCGTCATGCGTCCAGTCTTTTGGCGGCGGATTGCTTCGTTGTAGACTTCGAATGGCACCGGCGCGGGACCGGCATATTGGCTGCGTTCCAGGGCTTCGCGCGCCCGCGTGACCCCGGCTCCCGTAATCCCATAGGTGTAAGCTCCCTCGCCCAATCCGCCCTGCGAGGATTTCACCTCGATCAACTTCTCGCGTTTGAGAGCTTCCAAAATCAAGTCGGTGATCCCGGCAAATGGCAAGGCGATCAGCTCGGCGATCTTGAAACCGCTCATGTAGCCCTGGGAGTATAAGATCTTGAGTGCTAGATCCTGAAGCCACAGCGCGGAAAGGCCGGTATCTTCTACGGTATTGATAGGTGGGGGTGAAAACGGTGCAACAGCTGTTGCGGGTCTACTGAGGGGAAGTGGATGGGACATAATACCTTCCATGAAGCGATGCTGGATAAATTATGTAGAATGCCTGCAAATTATACTTCTTCTTATGGGGTTCTTTGTCTCCATAAGATTACATCTCCATGCAGGAAATCTCTGACTGCTCGTAATAATCTCGTATATAATTTGCACCCATGAAACTATCCGTTGTTATCCCCGTATACAATGAGGTCGACAATATCCGCGAGATTATCAAACGGGTAGAGGCGCAAAAGCTGGCCAGCGAAATCATCGTTGTAGATGATGGTTCCACCGACGGAACCCGTAACGTACTCGCAGGATTGGACGGCAACCAAACGGTGCGCGTGATTCTCCACGAGCACAATAAAGGCAAAGGCGCAGCCGTCGTGACCGGATTCAAGGCGGCGCGCGGCGAGATCCTGTTGGTCCAGGACGCCGACCTGGAATATGACCCCCGCGATTATCCCAAGATCCTGCAACCGATCGAGGAAGGTATTGCCGATGTCGTTTATGGCTCGCGCTTCCTGGGCGGACCCCGACGTGTGGCTATGTACTGGCACATGATCGCCAACAAAATGTTGACGACGATGACCAATATCCTGTACAACACTATTTTGACAGATATGGAGACAGGCTATAAGGTCTTTCGCCGCAATGTGATCGAGGGCATGACGATTCATTCCAGGCGCTTCGACTTCGAGCCCGAGGTCACCGCAAAGGTACTCAAACGTCACTACCGAATCTTCGAAGTAGCGATCACCTTCAATCCGCGAGATTACTCACAGGGGAAAAAGATCAAGCTGAAAGACGCATTTGCCGCCGTATGGACCTTGATCAAGTACAGGTTCATAGACTGAGACAAGAAGGCCTAGGCGCCTTCTTTTTGTTTATTTACTGTGACCTTGTATTCAAAGATGTAATCGCCCGGCTCATAATCGGCGATACCATCGTTGATCTTTTCATCAAAGGTGGCAACGGCTTTGAGATCGTACGTGCCCTCCGGCCAATCGGATGTCAATACACCGTGATCGAGGCATGCCATATTATCCTGCGATGTGTAGCTGAGCTGATGTACAACGTCCTTTCCAAGTTCCTCGCCATTGATATACATTTTGACATGAATGTGCTCAAAATTCTGCTTGAGAATGGTCTCGTCCTTCGCGCACCAGCCATAGTTGAAATATATGGGCTGGTTATCTGTAATCGTAACCGTGTACTTCAATGTGCCCGGCTTTGCAAAATCTTCCTCCGGGTACTGTTCCTTTGCCAGCGCTCCCAAGTACTGCCAATCTTTGCCACTCAGAACCGTTAGAACTTTGTTGGCGTCTGTTTCCAGCGCGGGCATGGGCCCCGTCGGCGTGGACTTGCGCGAAATCATGCCCGGCAGCAAACAGGACATCATCAGTAGCCCGGCTACAATCAGGAATGGCAGGGTACGTCTACTTTTCATATGCTGATCCTCTTCCATTAAGTTCCTTGGGTGATTAATCTACCGCACGCTCATGGTGGCTTGGTTGTGCCTATTGTTGACGCAACGCCTCTTCTGCTGCCTCCAGAATGACGTCCTCACCGTTTGCCTGCTTCTTGAGCGTGTCTACCGTCACCGGCACTTTGACCGTCGGGACAACCCCTTTGCCCTCCAGATGAATGTTGCCGTTTGCATCCACGGCACGTCCGGTCGTAATTTGGACATGCAAATCTTCGGGCATCAAGAACTGCTCCACGCTGCCACCTGCGCCTTCGGTGGGATATTGCCCCACGATGATGGCACGATTGTTGATGGTCATATTGTAGGAGAAGAATTCACAGGCACTGGCACAGGCTGGTCCCACCAGCACGGCGACCGGTCCATCGTATTGAAGCGCGGGTCGCGGCGGTATCATCCTTGTTTCATCACCCGGATCCATATAAAACTGGCCCGTTTGCTTGCTGTAATGGGCAGCATTACCAACGACAGTTTCCTTGTCAAAGAAGTAAGCCGCCATTTGATCGGCAAGCCATCCGTTTCCACCGGCATTGATACGCAAATCCAGGATGATTCCCGGGATTTTATTGTCCTTGAAGTATTGAATGGCGCGCTCCCAGACCTGAATCGAAAGGACATCATTATCAAAAAAGCTATTGATTTTGATATAGCCATATCCGCTCGGCAAGACATCATATTCGACGGGCAGCGCCGTATCGGATTGACCGGCGTAGGGCGATGAAAAGTTGAGACTATCGCGTTCATTGACCACGTCCAGCGTCGCCGTCTGCTCAGTCTGCCCTGGATTTTTGAATGTGACCGCCACCTGATTTTTATCCAGAGGGAAGCGGAGTGCATAACGCAATTGCTGCAAGCGCTTGACAATTGGATTGCTGAATGACGATTCCCAGGGCACATTGGCGGCGACAACATCTGCGGTAGGTTTTCCGTCGATGGACAGGATCTCTGCGCCCCATTGCATCCCGGCTTGGTCGGCTGGGCCACCTTTTAGAATGTAGTTGGCGATGATCTTGCCATCATCCGTTTCCCGCATCGCAAAGCCTAAGCCACCATCCGTTTCATTGAAATAATCGTTGGCAAGCATACTGAAATCGGCCAGACCCACATGGGTATCCGGAATGGACCAAAGAAAATCGCGTAAGGCAAGCACGTAGGCATGCGAGTCATTGTTCTTTTCGGCTTCCTCAAAGCGCGGGCGGAACTCTTTGCCTTTCGCTGCCCAATCGATCCCTTTGAGTTCTGTAAAAGCATATTCCTTGGTAAATTTCTCGAGCATCTTATCGAACGCTTCGGTATAGGAAAGCTGCGAGAAGTCGTCCAGGGCGGCGCTTTCGGGCTCGATCAGATCCACGGTTGGCTTTTCAGAGCGATCTACGCCAAAGGGATGTTGATCCAGATCGATGAGCGACCAGCCCGCCGGCAGGTCCATGACCGGATCGTCATCTGTAAATAGTTTCTTGTCCGCGCCAAAATCTGATGGGAATTGCTCGCCGTTATCCGGGGCGTAGACGAGATATTTTCCCCCGTACACTTCCCGGTAACTGTTTGGATCGTCGCTGACCTTGGTGGAAGCATAAGCCGTGGACCAGCCTCCGCCTCCTTGATCGCGACGCTCGAGATAGGGATCACCCCAAGTATTTGTCCAGTAAGCCACCGCAAAGACCATCACACCGGCCTCTTTTTTGCTATCGTGATCCACGTCATGCAGGGTGCCATTCGGCTCCTCCGGCAGAGTCAGACTGTAGCTAAACGGCGAAGTATAAAAGTCTGAGGTGATCTGTCCGATCACCTGCGATTGCACGGGAATAATAAACTGGCGATCGCGCTCGATGAAGCCGCCCTGATCTTCCAGGATAATCAATGGCTCGGCGACTCCCTGGGTAAAGAAAGCATTCGTATACGTCACACTGCCACTGACAATCTTAGTTCCACCGGTTGGCTGGCCCGGTGACGAGCTGGTCGGATTTGGCTTCACATTCGGCAAAACAGATGAGCACGCAAGGGCTGCCAAGCTTAATACAGCCAGCACTGCACTCATGCGAACAAACAAAGGCTTCATTTCTCTCTCCTACAATTTGTTATGCGGCGTTGGAATGGTTTGATAGGGCATTAATGATTATAACGCGAAGGTATAATCGGTTTTCATGGACTGGCAAAAGGATGTCGATGCGGAGTTTGAGAAAGCCGCGCAGGCCCGGGCACGTGGCAATGAGGGACAGGCACGTGTCTGTGCGCGCCGTGCCGCCGGAATCGCCGTGCGGGAATATCTTTCGCGAGGTGGGATTCGGCCTCCCAGTACCAGCGCCTATGATTTGCTGAATCTCATGAAAGAGGATCCGCATCTTTCCCCTGACCTGCGATCGATCGCTGACCATCTGACCGTGCGCGTTACCGAGGAGTTTAAACTGCCTGTGGATGTCGACCTCGTTGCCGAGGCAAAGCGGTTTTGTGCCCAATTAATAAAAACAGACCCTGAGGATCCCATCGAGCAAAATCCTTAGGGTCTGTTTTTGAGCACAGGTTCGCTACATGTGTCTCTTCCCCACAAAGTAAAATAACGCCCGCGCAATCGTAATAATCACCAGCAACCCCGACATTACTCCGCTGTAGACGAGGAACAACCTTCTCCAATCGCCTAACCGCAAAACGATCTGGTCTGGCTGAGGAAAGCGGAGTCGCTCTCGCAGGCGCAAGACCAGTTCGCTCGGAGGCGCGATCGGCCGCAGGGTCCCTGCCAGGTGTTCCTCCAGGGCAGACAATTGATCTTCCGATTGGATTGATTTGGTAGTCCTCTTTTTCATAGCTCTTCACTCATTTGACCCCTGAAGTAATTCAGGCGATCGTAATCACTCACCATCCAAATTGATGCTTTGATCACCGAGTTGGTCGCGCAGCGCAAGAAGCGTACGGTGGTACAGGCTCTTGACTGCCCCTTCACTGCGTCCCATGATTTCGCCAATCTCCGCATTCGACATGTTCTCAACAAACTTGAGGATCAGGAGAGTCTGTCGCTCCGAGGGCAACCGCCGGATGAGGCGTAGAAGAGAATCCTGCTCCTGAGAACGGACCAGGTTTCTCTCGGGGTGATCTCCCTTCGATGGCAGGACAGGCACATCGTTGATCGGGATTTCCTGCCTCCGGCTGCGGTCCCGATGCCAGTTGGCAACCAGGTTATGGGCGATGCGGTACAACCAGGCAGAAAACGGAACACCGCGATCGGTATAGTTTTGGATGTGATTCATTGCCCGTTGAAAGACGCGGGCAGTTAAATCCTCCGCATCGTGGAGGTTCCCCGTTCGGTAGTATACGTAGTTGAAGATACGGTCGATGTAGCGCTCATAGAGCAGACCAAACGCATCGCGGTCACCTAAAGATGCGCGGGTCAATACATCTTCTTCATTAAATTCTGTGTCCGGCACGAGAAGTCCTACCGGCGAGGTCTACAAAAAATAACCCCGGCGGGTTTTAGAAGTTGCTAGAAAGTATAACATGTGCCTTTCTATTTCATTACAGCGCGTCTTACAAGACTCATATAGTTGATTGATATAATAAAGGTTTGCGCGGTCATCATAGGATGGGTGTTCAACCTGTCCAAATTAAAATTCCTTCATTTTGTCATCAATTCTGCTGGAAGAACGCTTACATTAAGAATAAATGAAACAGATGTGCTATAATTGATTCCCCGAGGACAAATATGACATTCAACTCAATTCGCGTGGTTGGTGCACGCGTCCACAATTTAAAGAACATTACCGTCGAGATTCCCCGAGATAAGTTTGTCGTCATCACGGGGCTTTCGGGTTCGGGTAAATCGTCGCTGGCATTCGATACAATTTTCGCAGAGGGACAACGCAGGTACGTGGAATCATTATCCGCCTATGCCCGCCAGTTCATCGGGCAAATGGACAAGCCCGATGTGGACTACATCGAAGGACTCTCTCCCGCCGTCAGCATCGACCAGAAATCAACCTCCCACAATCCGCGTTCCACCGTCGGCACGGTGACGGAAATCTACGACTATATGCGGTTGCTGTTCGCCCGCGCCGGCATCCCGCACTGCCCAATCTGTGGGCGCGAGGTGGTCAAGCAATCGGCGCAGGAAATTGTAGATCGCATTGAAACACTCCCGGAAGGAATGCGTCTGCTGGTGCTTTCGCCTCTCGTGCGTGCCCGTAAAGGGACGTATCAAGCCGTCTTTGAAGAGATTCGTAAGGCGGGCTTCGCCCGCGCCCGCGTAGATGGAACGGTGTACTCGCTCGACGACGAGATCAATCTCGATCGCTACAAGCAGCATACGATCGAGGCAGTCGTTGACCGTCTGGTGATCTCCAAGGATGGCAGCAAGGAAGAACAAAAGGCGGCTCGTACCCGGCTGACCGATTCGATTGAAACGGCGTTGAAATTCGGCGAGGGCTATGTTTCAATCAACCTGGCCGACAACAATGAAGATATCCATTTCTCCGAACATCTCGCCTGCCCTGAGCACGGCGTCAGCATTTCGGAGGTGGAGCCGCGCACGTTTTCATTCAACACTCCACAAGGTGCCTGTCCGGATTGTCAGGGACTGGGCTCCAAACTGGAGATCGACCCCGAGCGCATCATTCCGGATCCGGACCGATCGCTGAATGAGGGAGCGATCGCCAGCATGGAGTGGAGTGGACCCAAAGAGGAAGGTGGCTACTACTGGCAGGGGCTGGAAGCCGCAGCGCGCGCCTATCGCATCGACCTGGATAAGCCTGTTCGAGAATTAACCAAAGAACAGATGGATGTCGTCCTGTACGGAACCGGTAATCGCCAGGTCCGTATGACCTATAAGAATGCGAATGGTCATGAATTTAGCTTCTCGCGTGCATTTGAGGGTGTGATTACAAATTTGGAGCGCCGCTACCGCGAGACGAACTCCGAATTTATCCGTGAAAAGATCAGCGAGTTCATGTCCGACCGCCCCTGCCCCTCCTGTGGTGGGAAGAGGCTCAATCCATCCGCGCTGGCGGTGACCGTGGATGATGTCAACATCATTCAAGTCACATCCTGGCCGGTGCTAAAG
>JBKPQD010000324.1:0-1941 GCA_046733915.1 Chloroflexota bacterium | reverse complement strand
GTGATTGTTCGAGAAAAAATTGCTGCGTTCTTCGAAGACAAAATGCTCTATATCGGCTTAACTTATAACGGTCATGCACTTGCGTGCGCAGCTGCGCTTGCCACCATAGAAGCCTACGAAGAAGACAAGATCTTCGAGAATGCCAAACGAGTGGGGAAACATCTCGGCGAATGCCTGGAAGATATGAAAGCCAGGCACCCCTCGGTGGGTGATGTACGCTACATTGGCATGTTCTCGGCGCTGGAGTTGGTGAAGAACCGTGAGACCAAAGAACCGATGGATCTCACGCCGCTCAAGAACTTCCTGATTTCTCATGGTGTGTACGTCTTCAATTTCAAGAATATCTTGTTCGTTGTGCCGCCGCTGGTGATTACGGAGGAACAACTCGACGAGGGCATGAACCTGCTTGATGAAGGTCTGGCGGAACTGATGGACACGAAGGTTGTGTAATAGAGAAATCAAGGCTGGGCCTAGAGACTTGTCAATCCTCTAGCCTCTTCTGGAGTGAATATGGAAATCCTAAATTACATCAACGGTGAATGGATCAAGCCCGATACACTTCATTATTTTGATGTTATCAATCCGGCGACCGGACAGGTCATTGCTAAAACTCCATTAAGCGGAAAGGATGTCGTCGACGCTGCCGCAAAAGCAGCCAGCGATGCATTCCCCGCCTGGAGACGGACGCCTGTGCAAGATCGAGTGCAGTATCTTTTTAAGCTGCGCGATCTGCTGCGCGCGAACGGGGATGAAATCGCTAAATTGATCACCAATGAATGTGGCAAGACATTTGATGAAGCCAAAGCGGAGATGGTCCGGGCTTATGAAAATGTTGAGGTTGCCTGTGGCATGCCGATGATGTCGAAGGGCGAAATTGTCGAAGACATCGCCCCCGGCATTGACGAGATCATGCTGCGGCAGCCATTAGGTGTATGTGCGACAATCGCGCCGTTCAATTTCCCTGGCATGATTCCGTTCTGGTATTTCCCTTATGCGCTCGCCGCTGGGAACACCTACATTATGAAGCCTTCTGAAAAAGTGCCAATGACGATGCAGTTCATCATGAAGCTCATCGAGCAAGTTGGATTCCCGAAGGGTGTTGTGAATTTAGTTAACGGCGCAAAGGAAGCGGTGGATGGAATTCTTGAGCATCCATCCATTCGTGCCATTACCTTTGTCGGCTCCACCAACGTCGCGAAATATATTTACGCCACTGCAGCCGCCCATGGAAAACGCGTGCAGGCACAAGGCGGAGCCAAGAATCCCGTCATCGTGCTACCGGATGCCGACATGGAAATGGCGACTAAGATCATCGCCGACTCAGCCTTCGGGTGTGCGGGACAGCGGTGTCTCGCCGTATCATTCGCGGTGACCGTGGCGGAGGCACGCAACACATTTACTGAAGCAATTTGCGATGCAGCCTCGACTCGCGTCGTAGGCTACGGCTTGGATGCCGGTGTCCAAATGGGACCGGTCATCAATGCCGCCTCAAAGGCGCGGGTCGAATCCCTGATCGGACTTGGCATCCAAGAGGGTGCGGCAGTTCCGGTAGATGGCCGCGGGACTTCCATCCAGGGCTACGAGGGCGGCTACTTCGTGCGTCCCACCATTTTAGCGGATGTGCCGCGCGGCAGTGAAATCTCGAAAACCGAGATTTTTGGGCCGGTGTTGAGCCTGATGCACGTGAATACAGTGGATGAAGCAATCGAGCTGGTCAACAGCGGACGGTATGGAAACCAGGCGAGCCTGTTCACCTCGAGCGGATCGGCGGCGCGCAAGTTTCGTTATGAAGCCGAAGCAGGGAATATCGGCATCAATATCGGCGTCGCCGCGCCGATGGCGTTCTTTCCCTTCAGCGGCTGGAAGGAGTCTTTCTTCGGCGACATGCATGGGCAGGGTATGGACGCCGTCGAATTCTTCACACAGAAGAAGATTGTCGTC
>JBKPQD010000323.1:0-2930 GCA_046733915.1 Chloroflexota bacterium | reverse complement strand
CGGGCATCTTCGAGCGTATTCGTCAGCTGGCTGATTTCGGAAATGGAGGATTGTACCGATAAGGGCGTCTCCAGATGGCCCTGCCGGAAATTCGCAGCCGAGGCTGCCAGCGACACAATCGGGCGGCTGATCCGGTCCGATTGCCAGATCGCCAGGGCGGAGACGATTAGAACAAGAAAGAAGAGACCGATCAACAAGGTCCGGCTCAAGCTACGCTGGAGCTCGATCTGATTATCCACATTGAGCGCGCTGAACAGATCAAGTTGCAAACCGGGATCAACATTCATGGCAGCAATTAAATAACGATGCTGGTTGATTGCCAGCGTGCGGTTTTCCAGGGAAAATTGCGTTCCTTGATTCGCATTTTGTCGGAGGCGATTCAAGAGTGCCGAGTCGACTTCCATAGTCGGATCACTGGAGTTGGCTAATCCATTCTCTCCAACCAAAAAATAGCGTAGTCCTGTTTCGTTTTGAAGCTCACTCAGGACCGAGGATGCCTTGTTGGCTGCCACTACCTTGTAGATGTCGCCGTCTTGTATCTTTAAATCCACCCACGAGTACATGTATAAGTGATCGCCGGCGGCTGTATAGCCGGAAGGTGATTCTTCTTGGCAGAGCCCGACGATGTTGGCATTCTCCTTCGACGCTGTAATATCTTTTCCATCCGCGCAGACCAGCAGCAGGTCAAGATTTGCACCCTGGCGCAGAGTGCTTAAATATTCCTCCAGCGACGAGAAATTTTGGTCTTCCAGCATTCGCATCAGGGTTGGACGCTGCGAAACGAGTAGCGCCAGACTCTGCAGATTGGATTTCTCACTCTCGATGAACGCCCGCGAGGCGATCACCGATTGATCCAGGAGAAGTTGTGCCTGGGAGGATGCCTGTCGATTGATCAGTAGAAATACAGGGATACCGATCGCGATAGCGAGGCCCAAAAAGCCCGCCAGAAATGCCAGGATCAAATGGGAGCGTAGTCGCCGCAAAGGGAATGGTGAATTCAAGAAGTTTTGCATCAGCAATATCCAGATGCTATTCTACAACTGGGAATTTTCTCCCAAGGACACAACTTCGGCCTGATCCAAAGCGCGTTGGAGGTCCGCGCTCTTCATAATGATCGCCGTATTGCGGATTCCTGAGCCGAGCGAGATTTCCTCTTCCTGCAACACGCTCGCATCGATCAGGATCTTGACCGGTGTCTTTAACCCAAACGGACTGACCGTCCCGACTCGGTACCCCGTCACCGCCAGCACCTCTTCTTCAGTCGCCATTCGTATTCGGGAGCGCTTCACCAGCTGGCGAAGCTTTCTCCAATCGATTTGGTCGCGGCCGGCCATGAGGACCATCAAAAATTCCTCCGGTCGAATTTGAAAGAGGATGCTGCGCACGATCTGCTCCGGTCGCTGGTTGCGATCCGCGGCTGCCTGTTCAAAGGATGTGACAGGCGTCTCGTGCCGAAAAAGGCGGTGCGGGATATTGAGCTGTTCTAATGCGATGCTGGCAGGAGGCTGTTCAATCATAAGTTATCCATACAGAAATCCATCACACCTGCAACCACCGCTCCTGCTGAAAGCAGGTGGGCGATCACAAGTGGTAAGGTAAAATCACAGCATGTCAAAGCTCAAATCGCCACTTCTGTTGTTTTTCATCACAGTAATTGTAATTGCTCTTCTGGCATTCTTCGGACCCGAAGAGAAATCCCTTGGCGCCAATGTGCGGATCGTGTATCTGCACGGCGCCTGGGTTCTCGCCGCGGAACTGGCATTCGTCGCTGCAGCACTGGCAGGCGTGATTGCGTTGATCACGAAACGCGACGAATTTCATCGCTGGTCCGCTGCCCTGGGGCGGACCGGCATCTTCTTCTGGATCACGTATATCCCGCTCTCCCTGTGGGCGATGGAATCCAACTGGAATGGACTCTTCCTCGCCGAGCCGCGCTTTCGTTTGGCGTTGATCTTCGCTGTGACGGGCATCCTGTTACAAGCGGGACTTTGGATCCTCAACGTGAACTGGATTACATCGCTTGCGAACATTATTTTCATTGTTGTCCTGCGCGTGGTTTTTTCCTCGGCCGACAACGTGATGCATCCGCCTCCATCACCGATCTTTAATTCCGGCAATTTCATGATCATCGGTTTCTTTCTCGCCTTGATTGCATTGACTTTGCTGGCAGCCTGTTTCTTGTTTCGCTTTTTCCTCGGCTGGAACCCTGCACGGCAAGCATAAAATCCTTGAATACGCTGAGGCTTGCGACCTACACCCTGATACGGGTTGTGATGAACACCTCGTATCGCATGATCTATCCCTTCCTGGCTGTCTTTGCGCGTGGTCTTGGGGTGGAGGTGAGTGTAGTTTCCGGGTTGGTGGCGAACCGAGCCCTCATCGGTGTCACGTACCCGTTCCTTTTCCCCTTTATTGAAACACGCGGACGCAAGTTTGGAATGCTGCTGGGTTTGAGTCTGTTTGTTCTGGCTATGGGGATGGTTGCACTGTATCCGAGCCTGACCACATTGGGTATCGGACTGGTCCTCAGTTTCCTTGGAAGATCCGTCTTTGATCCTTCGCTTACGTCTTACGTCGCTGACCATATTGCCTATGAAAAACGTGGCACAGCCATCGGCATTCTGGAATTCGCCTGGTCCCTGGCGTTTGTTTTAGGCGTTCCCGCAGCCGCCTGGATCATTACCAGATCGAGTTGGTCTGCGCCGTTTGGGTTGATGGGGGTGCTTGGACTGATCGCTTTTGGTTTCCTCTTATTTACATTAAGAGATTCAGAAAAGCCTGCGCATCATGCGGATGGCATCTTTGGAAACGTCAAGGCGATTTTGACGTCCCCCGTTGTCCTGATCACCTTCTCCATCGGTATGACCGTATCGGCGGCGAATGAAGTGGTCAACCTGATGTTTGGCGTATGGCTGGAGGACTCGTTCAAG
>JBKPQD010000322.1:0-3337 GCA_046733915.1 Chloroflexota bacterium | reverse complement strand
ACGCCGTTGATCTTTGTCGAAGGAATCGGCATGTATCCCTCCGCTGGCGGCAACCCGGCGAGTGGTCCGTACGATGGAACGTGGTGGGGCGGCGATTTGCAGGGCGTGAACGGCAACAGCACCAATCCTGGGGCGCCGGTTGTCTTCAACTCAGGGGGAAGCTCTCAAAGCCTAGGCGCGCCCGTTTTGAATAAATTGGTCTACTCCGCGCACGATTACGGCCCAGCTCTATTTCAACAACCCTGGTTCAATACCGGTACCTGTTACAAAAGTGGATGCGGCGCATCCAGCCTGGTGGACGTTTGGTACAAGTTCTGGGCCTATACCAACGTGCCAGGCGGAATCAGCCCAACCTGGCCCGGACATGCCTCCTACCCATGGAGCAACACGGGCCACACTGCCTACCGCGTCGCGCCCCTCTATATCGGCGAGTTCGGCACAGGGAACGCTGATACCGATTTGACATCGGCGACGCGCGGCAGCCAGGGACAGTGGTTTACCGATATGGTGACCTTCGTGCAGAGCAGCCGCAACAACACCCCAACGAATGCCTCCGGGATTGCAGTTAGCAATCTTCATTTCACCTACTGGTCATTAAACGACGAAGACTCCTACGCGATCCTCGGTGCAAATTACGGCGGGCTTGAAAACCCGAAAAAAGTTTACTCTTATCTGTGCTACATCGAATCGGGTCCCTTGGCCCTTACGTTCGGAAGCGGCGCGGGACAGTGTAGCTCTACCGGAGCATTGCCTGCACCGAATTAGCACGGCGCAATTTATCCTAAATCACTGCGCCGGTACGGAATGATAGATACGGTGTGAGCGAAGCATCGAATTTCGCTCCCAGGACAATCTGATGCAAACCTCTATGTTCGCCCCGCAAGAAGTGCGGGGCGTCCGCACGTTTTCGCCGAAAGGAGTTTATGAACACAAACATGATCATCATCGCTCTCCTTCTTACTTCCTGTACTCCAAGAATGCCCACGCAGGAAATTGAAATCAGCAACGCGATTCCCACCGGAGTAGCTCTAACCGAGGTGGCAACGACAGAAGAGCCGGCCCTCACGGAGCAACCGACTGCAACCGAAACGCAAGCGCCAACCAAAGCACCAAGCAAGACACCGCTGAGTTGCCTGGCACTCCTGACGCCTCCCAACGGCGCGGAGATCCCAGCGATCGGCAAGGTTACTTTTTCCTGGACTCCGGTGAACGAAGCCACATTTTATGCTCTGAATATTATGCTTCCATCCGGTGAACTGGTCTCTTTTGAAACGAAGCAAACTTTCCGTGACCAATATATGGAGGCATTTTCGGCGGGTGGCAACTACCAGTGGAAAGTTATAGCCGAAGACCGAAAACGAAACGAGATTTGCAGCAGTGAACCCGCTGCTTTTAGCAAGTCCTCTTATAAACAACCGAAGCAGCCCAACAACGATGACAGCAAAAAGAAATAGTGGTGACGGTAGCTCGTGCAATTAATAAGCTGTTTGGATCAACCCAAATATGTTTGATCTATTCTTCGCTAGAAGGAACCGATCCACAGGCTTTTCCGTTAATGGTGGGGAGATTATTTTCCATTGAAATTTCATGAAGACATATCGGTTAAAATACCCTTCATGCATTCCCACGCCACGACCCGAAAGTTAGTTTCGTTCCTTTGCATTCTTTTTCTTGTCTCTTGTTCCTCTCCAGTCCCTACCAGCTCTCCAACGCTTCCCACGGAAACCAGCCTTTCGTCAGAAACACCTGCTCCTGTAGATACGCCTCTTCCCAGCGAAACAGCCACTCCTTTTCCCACGCTCACACCCGACCTGGCACGGCCCCAATATATTCTGGATCTACAGATGAATTACACCTCCAAAGCTGCCGTGGTGAACGAGACAATTGCCTATCCCAACTGGACCGGCGAGACGCTCACGAACCTGGTCCTGGCGGTAGAGCCCAACCTGTGGAGCGGCGGCTTTAATCTCAAATCTCTGGAAGTGGATAACCAGCCGGTTGTCAATTACACACTCGAAAACCTAAACCAGCGTCTCGAAATCGCGTTGCCGCAGGCGCTGCCTCCCAGCGAAACAATTACGATCACCATGACCTACGGACTCATCCTGCCACAGATGCAGGCATACAGCAATCCGAACGAGGTCCGCCCGCAGATTTATGGATATTCCGAAAAACAGGTCAACTTTGTAGATTGGTATCCGTTCGTCGTGCCATACGAGCCGGGCACGGGATGGATTCTGCACAACCCCTGGTTCTATGGCGAGCATCTTGTCTATGACCTGGCAGATTTCGATGTCAGCGTGACCTTCACCGACGGGGCGACGCCCAAGGTGGCTGCCTCCGGACAGGAGACCGAGTCCACAACCGCATCCAACCACCGCTTTATGCTGGAAGCGGGGCGCACCTTTGCCCTGTCCATCAGCGATTATTTCAAGGTCGCCACGCGGACGGTCGGTGATGTGGAGGTGTACAGTTATTATTTTGGGATCTACGATGCTGCCGGCGAGGCGATGCTGCAGACGACCGCCGAGGCGCTGCAAACATTTTCCGAAACCTTCGGACCCTACCGTCACAAAACGATGACGGCCGTACAGGGCGATTTCAACGATGGCATGGAGTTCTCGGGGATGTATTTCATCAGCCGCGATTATTTCAATCTCTACGATGGCACGCCGAAAAATTATCTTGTTCTGATCGCCGCCCACGAAACAGCCCACCAGTGGTGGTTCGACAGTGTTGCCGACGACCAAGCACTGGAGCCCTGGCTGGATGAGGCGCTCGCGACCTATAGCGAGCATATTTATTATGAAACCGTCCACCCCGATCTCGTGGATTGGTGGTGGGGCTATCGTTATTTTGAATTCCAGAAGGCAGGATATGTGGATACGTCCATTTACGACGGCGGCGGTCAGCGACCGTACTGGGATAAGGTCTATCTGACCGGGGCGCGCTTCCTGGAGGATTTACGCAAGAGAACCGGCGATGATATTTTCTTTGCCTTTCTCAAAGACTTCTATACCGAATACGCGGGCAAGCGCGTGACGGGCGCCGATTTCTTCCGCGTGCTGCACACGCACACCAGTATGGATCTTGCTGATTTAATGAAGCAGTATTTTAAAAATACATATTAGAACCAGCGCGCTTCGGCTTCGTTCCGTGCGAGCAAAGAACGGTTACGATTCACAGACTTGCAATCCACATCTATGAAACATCCTCTTCGACTGGCATCCTTCTTACTCCTTTGGACGTTCGTTGCCTGCACATTTCCTGTGTACATGCAGGCGGCTCCTCCGCCTCCGATCGTGATTGTCACGGCAAACCCGAACGCCTCGCCGAC
>JBKPQD010000321.1:0-5459 GCA_046733915.1 Chloroflexota bacterium | reverse complement strand
TTGTCTGATCCCCTTCCACGTAAACAGCACCTTTTGACCCGTCAAATACATAATCGGTGGAATAGTGGATGAGGAAAGCATTTCGCTTTGCCGCCTCGTCGGAAAAAAGACCCGGGATATCACCATTGACCATAAAAGCCTGCTCGGCTTCGCTCTCCGCCTGGTCTACAAAAGTATAAGCGGATGCATTTACGATCACATGAGGACTCACGCTGCGAATGGTTTCGCGCACAGCGCCCGCGTTTTCAAGATTTAGGTTATGGATATCGAAGGGGAAAATCTCTCCATATGGAGAAAGAGTCCGCTGGAGTTCTGTACCGAGCTGTCCCATAGCGCCGAAAAGTAAGATCTTCATAGCTTCGTTCCGTTCGTTATTCAGAATTATGTGTCATTTTATATCAAATATGCTTTTAAAGATGATTATTGGCCTTCTGCCGGAGAAGGACAAATTGAGTAGTAGCCAGGCTCATTTCTCTCAAGGGTCGATGCCGGGTTCTTCAAATTGTCTGCCCCACCTGTTTTAGCACAAACGGGGTCTGACGCCAGACCAAGTGAAATCTTGCTTATCAACCACCGCGAACAAAATTGGGCAGCTTTGACTCGTTGAGGGGAGCGGGCTACTTCTATATCTGCGCTGCTATCTACGGCCCAAGCATAGAAAGCACTAACCGGTCTGCTCACGATCTAGTTACTCCTAGCCGGTTCCGATCCGGTCGGCTGGAACTCAGTGAATTGGAATAGCGATTCGGCGAGTTTATCGCCAGGACAAATTAAGAGGGATAAACTGTGGTCCATAATTGGGGAAGAGTGGGTGCTTTGCATGCTCCACCTTTCATAGAAGAAAACTGGAACAGTAGGGTTACCTCCTTGATGTCAGGAGAAGAGCTCTTCGCTCACTAGACATGATGTTCCTCAATTCCGACCTAACAAATTTGTTTTTTAGCCGTGGAAATGGATAGGGATGGGGGGAAACCCGCCTGAACGCGGCAATCCGGTAAGTGTAAGCTTGCTTTATGTTGCATACTGATCATTTCCCTAATCATGCCTCCTACCAGCCAGGGGTTTTTCTTATTATTAATAAGCAGATTATTCCCCTGACCAAAACAGCCACGAGCTTAGGTCGTCAACTGGAAAACGATATTGTGATCCAGGAGGATTTTGTTTCTCGTTTCCATGCCGAGATTGTTAAGGAAGATGAAAAATATGTTCTCTATGACAAGAATTCGACCAGCGGAACGTTTGTCAATGGAACAAAGATCAATCGTTGTGTACTTAATTCAGGAGATCTTATCTCATTGGCAAACATCTATGTCATGTTTGTAAATAATAATCCGAAAATAGTTGGGAAAGCAATGGGCACAACCCAAAGCTTACATGATGGCACTTCGTCGGGGAAAGACAAATAGCATGGATCGGAGCTCAACCATCCTGATTATTGATGACGAGCCGGCATTGCTCTTGGGACTTGCTGCAAAGATCAAGCGACAAGGTTATCAGGTTGTTACCGCATCGAATGGGAATGAAGGCTTGGAAAAGGCAAGAGGTGTAATGCCTGATCTCATTCTTTCAGATGTGATGATGCCCCCTCCGAATGGTTTTGAACTACGCAGGCTAATGGGACAAGACCCTCTTCTTGCCGGCATTCCGTTTATTTTCCTTACAGCCCGAAGCGATGTCGAAGATCGCGTGAATGGTATTCGCGATGGTGCAGATGATTACATTACCAAGCCTTTTGTTACGGAAGAGTTACTCGTTCGTATCGAGGCGGTCTTACGGCGCGTGCAAGTGGCGCGCACGCGCGGGCGTGAAGAAACCCGGGAGATCGCACGACAGGATATGGAAAGACTGAAGCAGGAGATTCTGCGAAATTTCGACCATGAAATGCGCACGCCGCTAGCGAATATCACTATGCCATTGGAGTTGGTAGTCAACAATAAGTTCGCAGATCCCAAAGAGCAAATCGAGTTTATCAAGACGGCGCTATCTAGCGTTGAGCGCCTGGAATCAGTCGTGACTGATTTTACTCTTCTGAACAACATTGATGTCGGCAGTCTCAATCGGATTCGTCAAACTATTGATCTAAGAAACCATATTTTCTTGCCGATTCAAAAAAGAATGGAGCGTTATAGAGCGAAGGGTCTTCAACTAATTCACGAGTTCAGCGGATGTGGAAATATTGCCGCGCCGCGCCGCGAACTCACCCATGCACTTGTCCACTTGATAGATAATGCCTGCAAGTTTAGCCCGGATCTGTCCTCCATGAAGCTCACGATAACAGCAAACGGGAATGGCGGTGCAATCTTCGATGTGGAAGACAGTGGACCTGGTGTTCCTCCAGAGGAGTACGAAAAGGTTTTCGAGCGCTTCTACCAAATCAGCCGCGGGGATGCCCGAGAACAGGGTGGCCTGGGAGTAGGTTTATTTATCACCCGAGCCGTGTTTTCAAACCTCCGCGGCGAAGTCACAATCATGCCAACTTCCAGTGGATGTCATGTACGAGCCATTCTTCCCCCGGCGGAGGCGGATGACATTGTATATGGATGAAAGAACTATTCCACTAAAAGAGTATTGGGCTGGAAAAGAAGCTATCGGTAAATCCCAGATGAAACAATGGGGAGAGGATCTGCATTACCGCGCACTATTCGAGCAGACAAGCGAATGTGTTTTCATTATTGGTTTAGATTTTTGCTATTTAGCAGCGAACCAGCAGGCTTTGAACCTTCTGGGTTATGAAAAGTATGAATTAATCGGTATGCCGGTTAGTCATGTGATGTCGCAGGACGATTCTCTTGGCCAAAAATCGCTCTCCATCGAGGAATCTCATCTGTATGAGCGCATTCTAAAACGCAAAGACGGCTCCACGCTTCCTGTAGAGGTAAGTACATCCATCATCTATAATGAAAATCTAGAACCGATACATATCCAAAGCATCGCACGAGATATTTCGGAACGGAAAAATGCAGAGAGCACTCAGAAGCGACACACTCAAATCCTATCAGCTATTGCTGATGCCACTGCCCGGTTATTACGCTCGTCAAGCATTGAGATTAAAATCCCTGAGATATTAGAGATGCTCGGTTTGGCAATGAATGTGTCCGGTTGTGCCATTTTCGAAATCAATACCTTTTCGCGAGAACCATTTGTGCAAGTCCGCTTCAAATGGCAAAACACAACTGTCGCTAGTTTTGATGTGGCATCTGTTGTTGGAGAGTTCATCCCCAGCCTCTTAAGCTTAAATGGTGAGATATTCCCATCTCACCGGTTAGAAAATTGGGATACTTCCCTTTCAAAACCAACGTTCATTGCAATTCCGATCCATGGTAATCTGGGTTCGTGGGGATATCTGGGCTTCTTCGACGAAGCAAGCCAGCTTGCTTGGTCGCCTACTGAATTGGATGCAGCGCAGACAGCTGCGAATTTGATTGGAGCTGCCTTACAGCGTAATCGTTATGAAGAAACGATTCGTATGAATGAGGCCCGCAATAGGATTATCCTGGAGGCATTGCCCGATTTACTGGTAAGAATTGACATCGCGGGCAGTATCCTTGATTACAGTGTCCACATCGATCATCCCTTATATATTCAGCGCGACATGATCATTGGAAAAGCATTTTCGCAAATCTGGCCTGCAGAAATAGTGGAGCGTCTTATCGGAGATATTAACAAAACCTCTTTTGCAGCTCCATGCCATGTCGAAGAATTTCGTCTTCCATACAGCAACCATGCTTATGAATCCAGGCTGTATCCTATTAATTCTATCGAAGCCGTCATCGTTATCCGTGACATAACGGAACAAGCAAAACTTAACGAGATGAAATCTGATTTTCTAAACCGGGCGTCACATGAGTTAAGGACACCACTGACCACTGCCATGCTGATGGCCGAACTGATTCAAGAGGGCGGGGCGCCGGAGGAATTGGACGAATACTGGCACACTCTCAAAAGTGAACTAAACCGGCAGAAGATCCTCATTGACCGATTGCTGATTGCAGGACGCCTGGAAAGCGGCATGATGAAGCTGGAAATTGGGTCACTTAATATTATCCCTGTGCTAGAGGATTCGATCTCAGCCATTAAACCACTAGCATCCAAGGGAAAAATATCCATTAATCTGAAGGTGTCGCAAGATGTGATCAACGTAATCGGCGATAAAAGCGGTCTCCAGCAGGTCTTTATTAACCTAATCAGCAATGGTGTGAAATTCTCTCGCCCAGGTGGAAGCCTGGAAATTACGGTTTCAGAGATCGAAACAGAAGTCCAAGTTGCCATTGAGGACAGCGGATTGGGGATTCCTGAAGACGCAATGACACATCTTTTTGAGCGATTCTATCGAGCTAAAAATGTAACCATTGCCGAAATAGCGGGAAGTGGGATAGGCCTTTATATTGTAAAATCTATTATTGATGCACTGGGGGGAACAATCAGTGTGAGAAGCATCTTGAATCAGGGAACAACATTCACAATCAGGTTAAGGCGCCGGGAATGAACTATCCGATATAGTTTATGGCCATCACCACTTCACCGAAGAATGCTCCTCTGGTTTTTCGAATCGAAAGTATTTTTTTGCCTTAGTTGTTTACGTGGTGCCAATAAATTCTTATTTCGAGTAAATTGGTAGCGATCCTGGGAGACCCAAAAGGCGAACAAGTATCTGAAGTACGGAATGACTTATTAGCTGAAATTATGTTGTGAAATAAATGAATAAAAGCGGGGAATTTAAAGCGCTATTCTTGGTTTTTGAGAACTCAACATATTATCCTGCACAGTTTATGCTTAGCCAAATAGTTGCTTTTCTAGTTTAGTGAAGATCGAATGCTTGATGGGCTCACCCAAGGAGATTTCGTGCTCATGATAAGAGTCGCAATTGAATAACTTAAGAGTTTCAAAATTTGTGCGCATGCGTGTGCCGATATGGGGCAAATACATTAATTAGCATTGCCTTTATAGCGCCCATGCAATCCATCAGCGCGATTAGATCTCTACCACTTGCACGCGGGGCTTACCACACCTTTCAGCGTAACAATTGATTTCAAAGATTACACTATCAATGTATTCGCTAATAACAGAAATTTCAAAAAGAAGCGTTTGTGCACGCATCAAAGGAAAACGAGCAACTTTTTCAGGACATCCGATCTCTTGCGGTGTCTGCACTAATTTTTCAAGCTCGCGGAGCAATTGTTCTCTCTCTATAAGGGTAGTATGCAGTAGCTCCCTTCCGTCTAAATATTGATAAATGGTATCCTGATCCTCGGTCATCATAAACTACTTCCAAGATTCAATTTAGAATCCCTGGCTAAAAGACATAGCGGGTATGGGCACAGATGGTTCGACAGGTGCAATAATGCCCCAGGCAACAAGCTGATCCTCAATACGTGCAATATAAAGCAGGCATTGCAAATCTCCGAAGAGCTTAGCGCTTCGCGCAATTTCATTTCGATGCTTCGCTCCCTCTCGTAAAT
>JBKPQD010000320.1:0-1489 GCA_046733915.1 Chloroflexota bacterium | reverse complement strand
CAGGCATCCAGGTTCGATCTTCCAACCCGGAAGTGCTTTCATTGGCGGAGTATTTGTCAAGCCAGCTTCTGACTGCCGTCGGGTGGACCGTCCAAAGAAGTGATGACGGCAGGATCATCCTGGAACTGGATAACGACCCGGGCTTGGCCGCAGAAGGATATGAGATCGCCATTACGCGAGATCAGGTTCGGCTGTGCGCGAACCAACCCGCGGGATTATTCTATGCGATCCAAACATTTCTGCAGATGTTACCAGGCGCTGCTGCCTCGACCCTGAGCCTGCCGGCCGTCGTCATACGCGATACGCCCCGATTCGCCTGGCGCGGTGCGATGCTCGACGTGGCGCGTCACTTCTTCGGCGTGGAGGATGTCAAGCGCTATATTGACTTGATTGCACACTACAAGATGAACCGCCTGCACCTGCATCTCACCGACGATCAGGGCTGGCGGATCGAGATCCGATCCTGGCCCAACTTAACAGAAATTGGCGGCAGTACACAAGTGGGCGGAAATGGGGGTGGGTTTTATACACAGGAGCAATATAAGGAAATAATCGACTTCGCCCGTAGCCGTTACATCACGATTATCCCCGAAATTGATACGCCAGGTCACACCAACGCCGCGCTGGCATCGTATCCTGAGCTGAACGAATCGGAAGAAGCGCCCGATTTATATGAGGGCACCAAGGTAGGGTTTAGCACGCTGGGTGCCAACAAGGCGATCACCTATCAATTCTTGGATGACGTCGTCGGCGAACTTGCTTTGCTCACACCCGGACCCTACATCCATATCGGCGGCGATGAAACCCATTCCACACCGGCCGAAGACTATAAAGCGTTCATCAAGCGAATGCAGGAAATTGTCATCTCCCACGGAAAGACAGCGATTGGCTGGAGTGAGATCGGCGCAGCAGAAATCCTGTCAGGCACCATTGTGCAGCACTGGGTAGGAAAATCATATCAGGATGCAAAACAACAAGGTGCAAAGATCATTCTCTCCCCTGCCAGCAAAGCCTATCTCGACATGAAATATGACGCATCCACCCCTTTGGGGTTAGATTGGGCGGGTTTGATCGGCGTGAGAGACTCGTACGATTGGGAACCCGAGGATTACATCCAGGGACTTGAGGAAAATGACATTCTTGGAATCGAAGCCCCTTTATGGACGGAAACCGTTCTTTCGATGAAGGATATCGAATACTTGACCTTCCCGCGTCTACCGGGTCTTGCGGAACGAGCCTGGTCGCCGAAGGGGCAAAATTGGGAGGAGTATCGTCAGCGGCTGGGCGCCCATGGCGAACGTATGCAGGCAATGGGAATTAATTTTTACAGGTCGCCGGAGGTGGATTGGGAATAATGAATAAGACGTAGGGACGGACAGCCGCCCGTCCCTACGTCTTATTTCACGGCCTGATCTGTAAGCTCCAGTGCCTTATCCAGAACAGCAAAGCCTTCTTGCAATTGTTCTTCTGTAATAATCAAGGGCGGGAT
>JBKPQD010000319.1:0-2397 GCA_046733915.1 Chloroflexota bacterium | reverse complement strand
CAATGGAGACCAGACCATATTCTGTTGCTGCTGTTGTTCATCGGCTATATTCTTCCGCACATATTGATTCTCTCCGAAGACCGCTTTCATCTTGCACTCGTTCCCTATTTCGCAATTCTGGCCGCCCAAGTCTGGGTTAATGGACTGACTCCACTGGTAGGGCGTTGGAACGAATCGCCAATCGGAAAAGCAGTTGTCATGCTCGCGGTTCTTGCTGTGTTTTTACTTTTCATCAACTGGGGAGTTGAACTTCATCGTGATGCGGATAAAATTGCGCAATTACTCGGACCGAATGGAAATCAGTCTTATTTTCCTTATTAAGAAATAAGGGCGACCCAGTAGGTGGACCCTACCTAACCAGTTATGAAATATTTACTCGGTGAAAAAATTCGCTTTGATTGGAAAGTTGTCACGATCACCATCGTATCCACATTACTATTAATGGTGGACTATTACCACAAGATCACTTCTCAAAAATATTTCGACCGGGTGATTCTGTATCTTATCATCCCGTTGATCGTTATCATCCTTCTCTTCCGCGAAAACCCAAAGGATTACGGCTTCTCGCTTGGTGACTGGAAAGCCGGTCTGATCATCACCGCTATGGGGATTCTGATTATGGCTCCCGTGATTTACTATCTCGGGCATGGCGATACATCCATGAAGGATTATTACAAGCCCTATACCATCGGCTTGCCCTGGACAACCTTCCTTGATCTCATCGGCTGGGAGTTTTTCTTCCGCGGCTGGATTTTGTTTGGCTACGCGCGTAAATTCGGACCGGAGGCGCTATGGCTGCAAGCCGTTCCATTTGCCCTGGCACATATCAGCAAGCCTGAAGTCGAGACTCTTTCCACGATCTTCGGCGGCTTTGCTTTTGGCTGGGTCGCTTATCGGACGAGATCCTTTATTTGGCCCTTTCTCATTCATTGGTTCATTGCAACATTCATTATCGTCGTCGCTGCAGGGCTGATTTAGAAATGGAATGACAAACTATACGATCCGCCCGGCTCGAAAAGCGGATGCCGACGCAATCAAAGACTTAATTCACTTGGTTGGCATCAACCCGATGGCTCTGGATTGGCGGCGCTTCCAGATCGCCGTGAGTACCGAAGACCGGGTCATCGCCACGGGCCAGATTAAGCCACATGGCAAAGACGTTTACGAGTTGGCTTCAATTGCGGTGCGACCTGAATACCGCGGCCAAGGTCTGGCGCGTGCCGTCATTGAGCATCTGCTGATAAACGGCCCACGACCCCTCTATCTCACCTGCCTGTCTTCGTTAGAACCACTTTATCAAAAGTTTGGCTTTGTGAGCATTCCTTACGAGGCGATGCCACGTTATTTTCAACGGATGAGCAAATTGGCAGGCCTGGCCTTGTGGCTGGCAAGCAGAAACGAGAGTCTGTCAGTGATGAAGTTGCAGTAAAATAACGCTAATGCAAAGTCTCAGATCAGTCCTTTATATGACCGCCGGCATCCTGCTTGGTTTATTTCTCGCCGCTCTTGTTTGGGTTGTTGCGCGCAACCCAAGTGGAGAAGCAGTGACGCTCCGTCCCGTGCCGACTGAGAAACCTATCGTTGTACACATCACAGGTGCGGTGCCTCGCCCGGGCGTCTATGCCCTACCACAGGGGGCCCGCATCCAGGACGGGATCTCTGCCGCGGGTGGTTTTCTAGCGGAAGCGGATAAGACCAATATCAATCTCGCACAATTGCTCGACGACGGCGAAAAACTGGATGTCCCCTATATGGAAGGCGGATCCCCTGTAATTACCACACCCGTCCCCGAGGTGGTCACGTCCACAACGGAGCTGATTAATATTAATACCGCCTCGGCCGCCGAGCTGGATACGCTTCCCGGTATTGGCCCGACCACCGCCCAAAAAATCATCGATTACCGAACCCAGAATGGTCCCTTCGTCAACACGGAAGATATTATCAATGTATCAGGGATTGGACCGGGTACCTACGAACGAATTAAAACTCTGATCACAGTTGGACAATAACGAGATTCCTTTAAATCCACAGCCCGACTTTCGTCGGGCTGTTTTCTTTTATTGAATTCTTCCATCCCACATGGACCAGGACCGTCCGTCCTGGGCGAGCAGCTCATCTGCCTCCTTGGGGCCCCACGTGCCGGGTTTGTAAAAAGCAAGCGGCTCCTTCTGTGCCTCCCAGGTGTGGATAATGGGATCGATAATTCCCCAGGCAGTTTCGACTTCGTCGGCGCGGGTGAACAAAGACGCATCGCCCGTCATCGTGTCCAGGAGGAGACGCTCGTACGCATCCGGTAGTGCCGTCTCCCCGAACGATTCTGCGTAGTGGAATTCCATATCCACCGAGCGCAGTTCCGCCACTGTATCCGGAACCTTTGCTTCGAAACGCCAGTGCACG